>CAKUTY010000116.1 GCA_934692455.1 uncultured Erysipelotrichaceae bacterium | reverse complement strand
GTTTAGTTTCGATTACCTTGTTGTTTATAGGCTGTATGTTTAGGACGTTTTCTAAACTTGGTAAATAAGTACCAGCATCATACTTAAGACCCTTGATGGCTACAATATCATTTTGATTAGCTACTTGAATAGGTGTATAGTTATTGCCACTAATTTGGTACATTTCGTTAATTTTGTTGTCTTTATCAAATTGAGTTTTGTTTAATAGGGTACCACTTAAAACTTTTGCAATCGCATTGCCATTTTCATCATAACGATAAATGTAGGCATTAAGATTATTATTGTTTGTGTTGGGTGTTGTGTAGTTTTTGATTGTATTAAGTAGACAATCGATATTAACATCCTTTAAGGCAGAACCCTTAACCAAAGGAATAATATTATGACTAGTAAGTTCTTGATTTACATTTGTGATTAGTCCTTCGTTTATAAGTTCTTCTAAATCATTGACTTCTAAGATATTAGGACTGATATCCTTCTTTAATCTATTTAAAATAGTTTCATCATCTTCCTTGGCGATGTCCATCTTATTAAGAAAGATAAAAGTCTTAATCTTGTTTCTTTTAAGTTCCTCATAAATAATCTTGGTATTAGTAAGATTTTGTTCGATAGCTGATACTACAAGAATGGCATAGTCTAAGATTTTAAAAGCTCTTTGTCTTTCGGCTATAAAGTCTTTGTGTCCTGGTGTGTCGATGTAGATAAAGTCTTGATTATCATATTTAAAGAAGGCTTCTTTATTAAAAAGGGTGATGCCTTTTTCTTTTTCAATCTTATCAAAATCAAGAAAAGTATCTTGATGATCGACCCTTCCTTTCTTTCTAATCATGCCACATTTATATAAAAAACATTCCGCAAGGGTTGTTTTTCCTGCATCTACATCAGCTAGCGCTCCAATAACTATTTTTTGCATGCTATAATTGTATAATAATTGGATTAAAACAGGGGGAAAAGTATGAATGATGTAAGAGTCATCGAGGTTAAGCAGTCCGTTTTCGCCAATAACGAAAAGAGGGCTTCTTTGTTGCGAGATGAACTAAAGAAGAAGAAAACTTATTTATTGAATGTAATGTCTTCACCTGGTTCTGGTAAGACAACTACTTTAGTTAAGACTATTAATCTACTTAAGAATGATTTAAAGATTGCGGTTATGGAAGCAGATATTGATTCTGATAAAGATGCGATTACTGTTTCAAGGGAGACAGGGGTTGATTCTATTCAAATCCATACAGGTGGCATGTGTCATTTGGATGCTGATATGACAGCACAGGGAATTAATGAATTAAGTGGTGAATATGATTTGATTATTTTGGAGAATGTGGGAAATCTTGTATGTCCTGCAGAGTTTGATACAGGGGCTTGTAAGTCTATTAGTATCTTATCAGTGCCTGAGGGTGATGATAAGCCGCTTAAGTATCCTTTGATGTATCAAGTATGTTCACTTGTGTTGATTAATAAAATAGATGTATTACCTTATTTTGACTTTGATGTTACAAAGTGTAAGGAGTATATAAACAAACGTAATCCGAAATGTGGGGTTTTGGAAATTAGTGCTAAAAACGGGGATGGCATCAAGCAGTTTGTAGAATGGCTTAAAAAAGAAGTTGCAGATTGGAAGGAGAATTAATAATGCCAGAGATGTCTAAGACGATCGTTCCGCCAAAGATGGGGGACAAAGAACCTAGTGAGAAGATTCTTGCCTTGGGTAAGAAAATTACTGATGTAGCTAAGCATAAGTTACATGGACTAACTTCAGATGATCCCGAATATTGGGGTTTAGCTGGAATTGTTACTGATGAGATGGCTGATGTTGCCTTGAAGATGGATTTACGTACACCATATACTTTTGCTGAATTAGTTAAGTTGAATCCTGAATTGAGTAAAGAAAAATTACAAGAATTATTGGATCAAATGTCTTTTATAGGGCTATTGGAATACGATTATGGTTATCATTATGATCATAATGGTAGAACAGCTCCTCAAAGTGAGAGACGTTATATTCTTCCAATGTTTGTGCCAGGTTCTGCTGAATTATTTAATATGGATGAAGATCCTGTAACTGGTGAGAATAATAGATTGAAGACTAATCCAGAATTAGCTACTTTCTTTGAGAGAATGACTTATATTCCTCTAAAGGGTATTACTCAACTTGTTCCTCCAGGTGGTGCTGGTATTGGTATGCATGTTGTTCCGGTTGAAAAGGCTATTTCAATGGAAAACAAGAAGGTTGATTTGGAACAATTATCTTATTGGTTAGATAAGTATGATGGTAAGATTGGTGTTGGTCAATGTTCGTGTCGTGCTAGCCGTAAGGTTTTAAATGAAGGCTGTGGGGATGATCCTCAAGCTTGGTGTATCGGTGTTGGTGATTTCGCTGATTACTGTGTTGAGACTGGTAAGGGTAGAAATATTACTAAGGAAGAAGCACTAGAGATTTTAAAGAAGGCTGAGGACTTGGGTTATGTTCATCAAATTACTAATATTGATGGTGATAATAAGATCTTTGGTATTTGTAACTGTAATGTAAATATTTGTAATGCTTTACGTACTTCACAATTATTTAATACGCCTAATATGTCTGCGAGTGCTTATCGTGCTAAGGTTGAAGCTAGCAAGTGTGTTGCCTGTGGTAAGTGTGTTGAAGTATGTCCAGCAGGTGCTGTTAAGCTTGGCCAAAAGTTGTGTAAGGCTGATGGTTCAATGGTTAAGTATCCTCGCCATGAGCTTCCTGATGCGATGAAGTGGGGTGAGGATAAGTATGATGAGAACTATCGTGATAATAATAGAATCAATTGTTATGACAGTGGTACTGCACCATGTAAGACAGCATGTCCGGCTCATGTTTCTGTTCAGGGTTATTTAAAGAAGGCTGCTGAGGGTAAGTATGATGAGGCTTTAGCTTTAATCAAGAAGGATAATCCATTCCCTGCAATTTGTGGTCGTGTATGTAATAAGAGATGTGAGGATGCATGTACTAGAGGCACTATTGATAGAGCTGTTGCGATTGATGATGTTAAGAAGTTTATCGCTGATTTAGAGCTTAAGGAAGAGAATCGTTATGTTCCTAAGGTTAATATGGCCGTCTCTCCAGCAAGAAAGATTAAGATGGATAAGTGGCCACAAAAGATTGCGATCATTGGTGCTGGTCCTGCAGGTTTAAGTGCTGCTTATTATTTGGCTACTATGGGTTATGTTCCTACAGTGTTTGAAAAGAATGCTGAGCTTGGTGGTATGATGCGTTATGGTATTCCTTCATATAAGTTAGAGAAGGATGTTATTGATGCTGAAATCGATGTTCTTAAGAAGTTAGGTGTTGAGTTTAGATGCAATACTGAAGTTGGTAAGGATGTTACTATCGAAGAGCTTAAGAAGGATGGTTATAAGGCGTTCTATGTAGCTATTGGTTGTCAAGGTGGTAGATATCCTGGTGTTGATAATGATCATGCTGATGGTACTTATATCGCTGTTGATTATCTAAAGGATGCTTATGAAAATAGAGATACTAAGTTTGAGGGTGATGTAGTTGTTGTTGGTGGCGGTAATGTTGCGATCGATTGTGCTAGAACTGCTCATCGTCAGGGTGCTAAGAATGTTAATATGTTCGCTCTTGAGACAAGAGAGACTATGCCTGCTTCATTAGATGAAATTGAGGAAGCACTTGAAGAGAATGTTGTGATTAATAATTCTTGGGGTCCTAAGGAGCTTAAGGTTGACAAGAGTGGTAAGGTTACTTCTATTGTGTTTAAGAAGTGTACAGCTACTATTGTTGATGGTAAGTTTAATCCTCAATATGACGAGAGTGAGACAATGGAGATTGATACTGATAAGGTAATCTTTGCGATTGGTCAAGCTGTTGTATGGGGCGATATGTTAAAGGGAACTAGTGTTAAGTTCCATCATGGTAATTATCCAGTTACTGATAAGTTAACTTATCAAACAGATGATGAGGATATCTTTGTCGGTGGTGATGTTTATACAGGCCCTAAGTTTGTGATTGATGCGATTGCACAGGGCCATATGGCTGCTGAAAGATTGCATAGACATGTTCATGAAGGTGCAAGTTTAACAATTGGTCTTGATAAGAGAGAATTCATTGAATTTGATAAGAATGATATCTTGGTTAATGATTATGATCATGCTCAAAGACAGGTTGAAGGTTTAAAGGGTATTAAGAATCCTGATATGTCTTTCAAGGATAATAGAGCTGGTTTAACTGAGGAGCAAGTTCGTATTGAGACTAAGAGATGTTTAGGCTGTGGTGCTTCTATTGTCGATCCTCATAAGTGTATTGGTTGTGGTTTGTGTACTACAAGATGTGAGTTTGATGCGATTAAGTTACATAGAACTCATCCTGAGGCTACTAAGATGATTAAGGCTGAGGATAAGTTTAAGGCTATTCTTCCTTATGCTGCAAAAAGAGCTGTAAAGATTGCCTTACATATTAAGCCAAAAGAAGTTGATGACTAATGCATGAGCTTGGTGTAGTGTTTTATGTCATAGATGAGTGTGAGAAATTAGCTAAGGAAAACAATGTTGAGCATATCAATTCAGTTACGATTGAATTGGGTACTGTCAGTGGGGTAATTGATAATTATCTTGTGGATTGTTGGAATTGGGCTGTTAGTAAGCACGAGATTATGGCTAATTGTGAACTGAAGATTGAAAAGATTAAGGCTATAACGCATTGTGAGGATTGTGGGCAGGATTATAATACGATTGTGTATGGTAAGGTATGTCCACATTGTCAAAGTGAGAATACTTATCTTCTTCAGGGAAATGAATTTAATATAAAAGAAATGGAAGTCGTTTAGACTTCCATTTGTCACTTTTTAAAGTTTTTAATATCGACATCTAGTGGTTCATCTATTTTTTCGCCAACGTATTTGCCGTTCTTTTTTCTTTGTTTGACGCATTCGTTTAAGATGTATTCTATTTGACCGTTGATGCTTCTAAAATCGTCTTCTGCCCAAGC
>CAKUTY010000115.1 GCA_934692455.1 uncultured Erysipelotrichaceae bacterium | reverse complement strand
GCGCTTTTTATGTTTTTGATCCTATTTTAAACAAAAGAAAGGGCTGTTAGAAATTAGTCGTTTCGTAACAGCCCCTTATTTTTCTAACCATATAATGATTAAAATGATTAGAAAGTTTAAAATATGATTAGAAAAGAAAGGGGGTTTAATATGAAGTTTAAAGAAAGTGAAACTGTTGAATTAAAACTAATTGTCACCGATGTTATTAAGAAGGAAATTGTTGCGTTTGCCAATAGTGAAGGTGGCACAATTTATATTGTTGTTAGTGATGATGGTGAAGTAGTGAAGTAGTCGGAATAGAAGATAGTGATAAATCTGGTTTACAGGTTTCCAGCATGGTTCACGATGATATTAAACCTGATTTAAGTATGTTTGTTAGTTATAGAACTCTCAATTTTGATGGTAAAGAAGTTTTATCAATAGATGTGGAACGAGGTACTAATAGACCATATTATTTAGCAAATAAAGGTTTAAGACCTGAAGGCGTATATACTAGACATGGATTTTCATCTATTCCTGCTAGCGATAGCACTATTAGAAATATGATAAAAGAAACAGATGGTGATGTTTACGAAGCATTAAGATCTATTAACCAAGATTTGACTTTCAATTCATGTGAAAATGAATTTAAAAATAGAAATATAGACTTTAAGGAACAAACATTATAATTAGTTTCTAATGATGGCTTATATACTAATCTTGGTTTACTGTTATCTGATCAATGCCCATATACTATTAAGGCTGCTGTTTTTGAAGATTATGATCAATCTTTATTTAAAGACAGAAATGAATTTTCCGGCTCTTTATTAAAACAACTAGAAGATGTTTATTCTTATATAGATAAATATAATAATAATCGTTCTACATTTGATAAATTATGGAGAATTGATACCAGAGACTATCCAGAAAAAGCACTTAGAGAAGCTTTGTTGAATTCCATAGTTCATAGAGACTATTCTATAAATGGTACTCAAATTGATGTGAATGTATATAGTGATAGATTAGAAATTGTTTCTCCTGGTTCTTGGTTGCTTCCAAAAGGATATTGTGAATATCCTGTTGGTTCTATCCCTTCTATTAGAAGAAATTCTATAATTGCCGCATGTTTGGATGTTGCGAATTTAATGGAAAGAGGAGGAACCGGTTTTCAAACCATGATGGAAGCCTATGTTGATTATTCTAAAGAGTTACAACCAGTAGTATCTATATATCCTGGTTTCTTGAATTTAAAATTATTTGATACTTTGTATAAAAGATACGATGGAAATGAAAACGATAAGAATGCTGATAAAAAAGAAAAGCTTCTATATATATTGGAAGATAGCGGAAGCATGAGGATTAATGATCTGCAATATGAATTAGATTATACAAATAGAACAAGATTTCTAAACGATATTATTAATCCACTAATAGAAGAAGGAGAAATCTATAGGGATGGTAATAAGAAATCTCCTAATTCAGTGATAAGAATAAAAGAAGACTAAGTTTAATACTGTGTTTTACTTATGCGTTCTTGCAGTTAATTAGCAGTAATTATTGTAGTATTATTCACAAGTCTTTGATATAATGTGTTAGCATTTATGGAGGTAAATATGGCTGAATATAAAAAGATTGAAGATGGCAAGGCTGAATTAACATGTGCCATCAAAGGAGAAAAGTGGGAAGCAGCAACTAAGAAGGCTTTCGACAAATTAGTAAAAAAATTAGATATTAAGGGTTTTAGAAAGGGACAAGTTCCTGCTTCTTTAGCTAAGAAATATATCACTGATGAAGCTTGTTGGTATGAAGCTGCTAGTGAATTAAGTAATGAAGCATTCAAAGAAGCTCTTGATGAACACCATGTAGATCTAATCGATCAAGCTAGCATGGATTTAAAGGAAATTAATGCAGAGGGTGTTACTATTGTGTTCAATTGTCCTGTTAAACCAGATGTAACTCTTGGTGATTACAAGGCTTTGAAGTATGAATTAGAAGAAGTAACAGTTACTGATGAGGAAGTTGAAAATGAAATCAATAAGACTCTTGAAAGAAAGGGTGATCTAGAACTTAAGGAAGATGGTGCTGTTGAAGATGGTGATACAGTAGTTATCGACTTTGAAGGTTTCAAGGATGAGGTTGCTTTCGATGGCGGTAAGGCAGATAACTATGAATTAGTTATTGGTTCTCATTCATTCATTCCTGGTTTTGAAGAACAAGTTATTGGTATGAAGTCAGAAGAAACTAAGGATATCAATGTTACTTTCCCTGAAGATTACCATGTTGAAGAATTAAAGGGTGCTCCAGTTGTTTTCAAGGTTACAGTTCATGAAATAAAGAAGAAAGTGTTGCCAACTTTAGATGATGAATTTGTAAAGGAATTAAAGATTGAAAACGTTGAAACAGTTGACGCTTACAAGGAACACGTAAAGGAATCTATCTTAGCTGGTAAGAAGGCTGAAGCAGAACGTAAGGCTGATGAAAAGTTATTAAAGGCATTATCTGATGAGGCTACAATCAACATTCCATCTGTTATGATCGAAAAGGAAACAGAGGCTATGTTAAATGATCAAGCTGCTAGACTTCAATACCAAGGTATTCCATTTGATCAATACTTAAAGATCATTGGTCAAACAAGAGAAGATATCAAGAAGCAATTAGAAGAAAGTGCTACAGCTAGAATCAAGACAACTTTATGTCTTGAAGAAGTTGCTAAGTTAGAAAACTTAGAAGCTAGCGATGAAGATATCGAAAAGTACTACGATGACATGGCTAAGGGCTATGGCATGGATGTAGCTGAAGTTAAGAAGTATGTTCCAAAAGAAAACATCATCGATGATGTTAAGCTTCAAAAAGCGGTTGACTTCTTAAAGAAATAAAAAAAGATAATAAAGACGCAACACAGCGTCTTTTATTAATAGAAGGAGGAAATTTTTTATGGCAAACATAATTGAATGTCCTATTATTTGTACTAGAGGTGCTATTATCTTCCCAGGACAAGATATGTCCTTGGATGTTGGTAGACAAGCTAGTGTAGATGTTGTTAATTTTAGTTTAAACATGAATCTTGATGTTATTTTGGTTTCTCAAAAAAACATCGATATTGATGAACCTAAAAAGAATGATTTATATGAAATTGGTACTATCTGTCATATAAGAGCAAGTAGAAAAAGAGATGACCATTTAAAGGTAGTTTTTGTCGGTGAAGATAGATGTCGTTTAATTGAAATCTACGAGATTGATGGTATTAAGTATGCAAGCGTTGAAGTATTGTCTGATGTTGTAGAAGACGATTTAGCCCTTGAGGTGTTAAAAACGAAAGTTAAGAAGGAATATAGCCTTTTTGAACAAAAGAACGGCAGGGCGCCTTTAAGAGCCCCTGAGAACATGAGTAATCAATATATCTCAGAACTAGTAGATGGTTTTGCCCAAGCGAACATCTTTAATTCAGGTGAGAAACAAAAATTCTTAGAGGAATATCACTTAGAAAAAAGACTTGAAATGTTTTTAACATACATTTCTTTGGAAAAGAAAAAAGAAGAGATTGAAAAAGAAATCAATCTTCGTGTTAAAGACTCAGTTGAATCTTCACAAAAAGATTATTATCTAAGAGAAAGAATCAAGGCCATTAAAGAAGAATTGGGTGATGGTCAGGGTGCTGATGTAGAAAAGCTTAAGGAAGAGTTCTCTAAAGATAGATATCCTGAAAACATCAAGGCTAAGGCTAATGAGGAAATTAGAAGACTAGATATGACTTCTACTGCCTCAGGTGAATATGGCATGATTAGAACTTATCTTGATTGGTTAATTTCTATTCCTTGGACTGAAAAAAGTGTCGATGAAACTGATTTAACTAAGGTTAAAGAAGTTCTTGATGAAGACCACTATGGTCTAGAGAAGATTAAGACTAGAATACTAGAGTATTTGGCTGTTAAAGAATTATCTCATTCTTTAAAATCACCAATCATTTGTTTAGTAGGTCCTTCAGGTGTTGGTAAGACGTCTTTAGCTAAATCGATTGCTAGGGCCTTAAATAGAAACTTCGTTAAGATGTCTTTGGGTGGTGTTAGAGATGAGGCTGAAATAAGAGGACATAGAAGAACATACTTAGGTTCTTATCCTGGTAGAATTATCCAGGGTATGAAAAAGGCTGGTACAACTAATCCTGTATTCTTGATTGATGAAATCGACAAGATGGGTGCTGACTATAAGGGCGATCCAAGTAGTGCGATGTTAGAAGTTTTAGATCCTGAACAAAATTCAATGTTCCAGGATCACTACCTAGAAGAAACATATGACTTAAGTGATGTTATGTTTATCGCTACTGCTAACTATTTAGAAAACATTCCTGCTCCTTTGTTAGATAGATTAGAGATTATAAATTTAAGTTCTTATACCGAACTAGAAAAACTAAATATTTGTAAAGATCATTTGATTCCTAAGGTTTTAAAGAAAGATGGCTTAAAACCATCACAATTTAGTATCAGTGATGAAATGATAACTCATGTAATTAGACATTATACAAGAGAATCAGGTGTCAGAGAACTTGAGAGAATGATGGAAACATTGGCTCGTAAGGCAACACTTGAAATCTATACAAAGTCTAAGCGTTCTATTAAGGTAACTAAGAAGTTAGTTCAAGAGTGGTTGGGTCATGAAAAGTTTGAATATGGTACTAAGGAAAAGAAGAATCAAGTAGGTGTTGTAACTGGTCTTGCTTATACTGCTTTTGGTGGTGATATCTTACAAATTGAAGTAAATTACTTTGAAGGAAAGGGCAAACTAATCATCACTGGTCAGCTTGGTGATGTTATGAAAGAATCTGCTGAAATCGCATTAGACTATGTTAAATCAAATGCTAAGAAGTTTGGTATTGACGTCAAGTTCTTTGAGACACATGATATCCATATTCACGTGCCTGAAGGAGCTGTTCCAAAAGATGGACCTTCAGCTGGTGTTACTTTAACTACTGCCTTTGTATCAGCTTTAACTAATAAGGCAGTAGATGCAAATTGTGCAATTACAGGTGAGGTAACTCTTAGTGTCAATGTCTTA
>CAKUTY010000114.1 GCA_934692455.1 uncultured Erysipelotrichaceae bacterium | reverse complement strand
GTCATGTGACTTGTTCCTATATGGACCAATTTGAGGATGCTTTGGCTCCTTTTATTAAAGAAAAACGAATTGGTGTTTCTGTATCTTGTAGTAAATTTATTAGTGAAATATTAAAAAATATCAATAAGGATATTGAGATTGTAGATGGCGAAAACCTATTAAATGATATTAGATGTTTTAAGGAAGAAGATGAGATTAAGACGCTAAGAGAATTGTGTGAGTTTACTGATGATGCGGTAATGTATGTTGTGAATAATCTAAAGATGGGCATGTCTCAAAGGGAGGCTGAAAATCTTTTAGTTAAGTATGGTTATGACCATGGTGTATCTGATTTCTCTTTTCCACCAACGGTTGGTTTTAAGACCCAGAATACTATCACAACTGAAGATGTGGAGTACTATGATCGTGAATGGAAATTAAAGCCTCAAACTGGTATTGCCTTTGATGTCGGTTATATGAATAAGGGTTATTGTAGTGACTGGGGTAGAAGTGTTTATGTAGGTAAGGCACCTGATATTTGTAAGAAGGGCTATGAGGCATTAAATAAATCAATCGAATATATGGCTAGTCAGATTGTTCCTTATAAGACCAATATTAATGAATTATATGGTCTTGTAATGAAGAAGGTTGATGAACTAGGCATGCTTGATTATTTACGTTATAAGGATGTTCAAATGTTGGGTCATCAGATTGGTATTGATTGTCATGAGTTTCCTATGGTTAATAAGGATTTTGATTTTGTGATTAAACCAGGGATGACTTTTGCGGTTGAGCCTAAGATGTGGTTTCCTAATGAAATGTACATGCGTGTTGAAGATATTGTTTTGATAACAGAAGATGGAGCTGAGATATTGACTAAGTTCCCTAGAGACTTGTTTGAGATTGAGGTGAAATAATGAATAGAAGAGAAAAGATACTTAAGAAATTAAATGAGAGTGGTTTAGATGGCTTGTTGTTTGCCTCTGGTGCTAACTTTCAATATGTGGTAGAGTCTAATTCATATTTTTGGCAAAGATATTGTTTTAATTTGGATGAACCAGTTGCAGGAGCAAGGATTATTCCTGAGGCTATGGTTTATTTAAATAAGGAGGGTAGGTCTACAATATTGACAACTCCTTTATTAAAGGAACATTTTGATACTACTTTAAATGATGTGGTTGTTTCTTATATGGACCAATTTGAAGATGAGCTTACAAAGATAATTGATGGCAAGAAGATTGGCATTGGCAGAGATTGTGAGTCTTGGTTTAGAAAGACTTTAAAGGTTAAGTTAATTGAGGTTGAGGATATCTTCTATGATTTAAGAAGAATCAAGGATGAGAAAGAGATTGCTTTGATGACTAAACTTGGTAAGTTTACAGATGATGCGGTGATGTATGTTTGTAAGCATCTAAAACCTGGTATGACAATGTTTGAGGCTGAAAGAATGATTGTTGACTATGGACTTCAAAATGGTATGGCTGATTTGTCTTTTCCTCCAACTTGTGGTTTTAAAACTAGAAATACTGAGAATGCACAAAGCATTGAACCTTTTGAGAATGATAGAAAACTAGTAGAGGGTACGATGATTGCCTTTGATATTGGTTATATGGATAGAGGTTACTGTAGTGATTGGGGTAGAACGGTTTATGTAGGTAGGGCTCCGGAACTAGTAAAGAAGGGCTATGAAGCCTTACAAGCTGGTGAGACTTATATGTTAAGTAAGATTGTGCCTGGTGTTACTAAGTTTGGTGAATTATATGGTTTTATCTGTGATAAGGTTGAAGAGCTTGGTTATTATGATTATCTAAGATTTAAAAAGGATGAGACTGGTGGTAATGGTCATCATATTGGTAGTGAAGTTCATGAACTTCCTTTCCTTGTTCCAGGTGATGAGTTAGTTTTACAACCTGGTATGATTTTCTGTTCTGAGCCTAAGATGTTCTTTAAGAATGAGGGTTATATGAGAGTTGAGGATATGATTCTTGTGACTGAAGATGGAGCTAAGTTTTTAACTAATTTCCCTAGGGATTTGTTTGAGATAGAATTATAGAAGGTGACATCATGTATAATACTGAGAATTTTGATCAAAAGACTTTTGAGCCAAAGTGTTTTACTTCAAATGGTAGTGTTACTTTAAAGGGAGTTGAAATAAAGTATCACACTATATGTGAAGATAATGTTTTTTATGAGAATGGCAATCCTATCGCATCTATATTCTCTTATTCTTATTTTAGAGATGATGTAGATACAACTAATAGACCTGTTATTTTTGCGTTTAATGGAGGACCTGGTTCTAGTTCCATGTATGTGCATGCTGGTTTCTTTGGTGCTAAGCGTATTAAGTATGAAGAAGTAAATAGAGAAACTTCTCTTCCACCATATGAGGTTATTGATAATCCTGATTGCCTATTAGATGAGGCTGATATTGTAGTGATTGATCCTGTTGGTACCGGTTTTGGTGTATTACTTGATGATAGTCATGCTAAGGATTTCTTTGGGATTGAGGAAGACGCAGAGGCTTTATTAACTTTTATTGAAAAGTGGTTAAGAAAGTATAATCGTTTTAATTCACCAAAGTATTTAGCTGGAGAAAGCTATGGTTGTACAAGGTGTGCAGTTGCAGCTGGTATCTCATGTGGTGGCATGGGTGCTAAAAGAGGCTATGGTATTAAGTTTGATGGTTTGATTTTAATTGGTAATACGGTTACTGTTGGCAAGTACTTCAATGAAGGTGTAGAAGTAGAAAGTTCAGTTTTATATTTCCCTACATACGCAGCTATTAACTGGTATCATAATCATCCAAGTAATCAAAGTGTTGATGAATTTGCCTTAGAGGCAAAGAAGTTTGCGGATAATGATTATCTATTAGCTTTATATAAGGGTGAAGCACTAAAGGGTGAAGAAAGAGAAATAATCATCCAAAAGCTTATGTACTATACAGGTGTTTCTAGACATTATTTAGAGATGCATGCTTTAAAGATTGATGAAAAGGGTTTTAGATTAGAGGTTGTTAAAGATAAAGGTTTATCTGTTAGTAGATATGATGGTCGTTTAACTAGACCATTGGTTGTGCCTTTTGCGGAAGAGATTGAAAAGCAAGAGGGTGGTGATGCTACTGCTCAAAGATATGATGGTTTCTTCTATGCTGCTTTAAATGGTACTATTTTGCCTTCGTTAAATGTTAAGATGGATAGACAATATTTAACTTTTAGAAATTTCTGGGGTGATGGTACTTATAAGTGGAATACTGAAGAAAAGGGTGGCAATACTTCTTATCGTTTAAGAGAAGCTATGAATGGTTCAAGAGGAATGCGTGTGTTCTTTGCGAATGGTTGGTATGATGATTGTACTGAGATTGGCATGGTTTATTACACAATTGATCATGCTGGTTTGGATCATAGTCGTGTCTTTATGAAACCTTATAAGTCAGGTCATATGATTTATATTTCAGAAGAGAATACTAAAGAATTAGCACAAGATATTAGTAAGTTTATAAGGGGTGAGGAAATAAAATGATTAAATTAGATCCCTTTACTGTGATTGGTAAAGAGTGGATGTTGATTAACTGTGATGATGGCAAGGAATTTAATTCGATGACTGCCAATTGGGGTACTATGGGTTTCTTGTGGGGTAAGAATGTGGTGACTATTTATGTTAGGCCACAACGTTATACTAAGAAGCTGATTGATACTGAGAATTCAAAATTATCTTTATCTTTCTTTGGCGGTGAATACAAAAAAGAACTAGCATTGCTAGGAACTTTATCTGCCTACAATGATAAGGATAAGATTAAGAAAAGTGGTCTTGATGTCATTGAGATTGATGGTGTTAAGACTTATAAACAAGCTACTTTAACATTTGAATTAAAAGTGCTATATCGTCAAACTATCGATGAGTCTTGTTTCTTGGATAAGGAAATCATTGATAGACAGTATCCTGAAAGAGATTATCATGATATGTATGTTTGTGAGGTTAAGAGAATTATAAAAGGTTAGTATTGTGCTAACATTTTATTGTCAAATAAAACCCTTTCTATAATTATTTTGTGGTCTGCAAACTACAAGTAATTATAAATAAGGAGGCAATATAATTATGGCAAATAACAAAGACGAATTATATACTTTATCTCATTATCAATTTACAACTCCAAACTAAACAAAAGCATTTTTTGATGATTCAAAATTTTGAATATGAAAACTCGAAAGTAAACAAAAGAGTAAATATCCGAAATAAGAGGTTGATTATCTTGCTTCATTCATTGTATTAACCTCTTTTCTTTTAAGTATCCTTTCTATACGATTTGATTGAGCTGTATCTTTTATTATGGTCAATATCAAGGGCTTGAACACTAAAACAAGATATAATTACATTGCTTCTAATTTTTTTGGTTAATTCTAAAATGTGCGACTGCAAATCTTTAAAAGTTTAATTGTCATCTTATATTTTTCATTAGAAGCATTGCCGCTTACTTTTTACCCATTAATGTAAGTGGCTTTTTTGTCTAATTGTAGTAACTTATAATGCCAACTTGCTTTATCAGTTAGTATATGCTAACTTATTTATGTAGCTACATCTTTAATTGTCTAAAGAAAATTGATATTTATATTAAACATAAATATTCATAGTGTTTTTAGATGTTTTGTTTATCTAATAGAATTATTGATTAAAAATCTTATCAACTAATAGAATGTAATACATATAATCATAATTATTTAAGTTATTCTCTTAGACAATTAAATTGCTAACACACTCAAATGTGTTTTGTACGTATAAAATTATCTTTATTTTAAAAGAAGAAAGTATACTCGAAAGACTTTGATAGTGTATTTGTGAAGACGACTAAGAATGTTTTAATGGAGGAACACATGAAAAAATATTGATACTTACGTGTGGAGATAAGATAATATGAAAAAACTACTGTTCATTCTTAACTAGCGATGAGACAAGATTCTCTATATTTGCTTATTCAATTATTGTTGGTGTAATTTTATTGAATGATTTTAGTGTTAAAGGTTATTCTAAAGAACTCATTTTTGATTTAGTATTAATAATAATTTTTACATTGTT
>CAKUTY010000113.1 GCA_934692455.1 uncultured Erysipelotrichaceae bacterium | reverse complement strand
ATGATTGGTGCTCTATTAAACTGGTTAGAAAAGTTATATAACTCTAATCATAATAGATTAAATATTACGGTTGCTTGCGTGTTCTTGTCTGTTGCCTTATCACAACTTCATATTAATCTTTTTGGAGATGAAATTGGTTTCTCATCACTTCTTGTATGTATGATGGCAGGTACTGTATTCTGTAACCTATGTCCATTATCTGAAGATATTATGGAAAAGATTGATAGATGGACTAATCCATTATTTGCCTTATTCTTTGTCATCTCTGGTGCTGAACTAGAACTAGGTGTCTTAACATCAATTAGTGCCGTACTAGTTGGTATCGTTTATATTGTGGCAAGATGTGCAGGTAAGTATATGGGTGCTTATTTTGGCTCTAGAGCTACACATTGTGACGCTGAAGTCTATAACAACCTAGGCATTTGTCTATTCCCCCAAGCCGGTGTTGCCTTAGGTATGTGTGTTCAAGCTACAGCACTAGGTCAACAAGGTGTTTTAATTAGAAATATAACTTTATTAGCTATTCTAATTTATGAACTTGTAGGACCTCTATTGACTAAACGTGCTCTTGAAAGAGCTGGTGATATTACTGAAATGCCAGATGAGGTTAAGAACCGTCGTAGTCACAAGTTATCATTATTAAATTTTGTTCCTTTTATGAGTACTAAGCATTAAGCTTGGTGCTCATTTTTTTATATAATAGAGGCGTGAAATCAATGGATGATAATAATGAACCAGTATCTAAAGAGTGGGGTAATCTAATTAAAGACTTAGATATGTTTACTGATGATTTTGTGGATGAAGAAAGAGAACAGCTTGAACAAGGAAAAAGGGAAGGCTTATAATAAACTTTGTTATTTTTAGGACAAATAGATGAAAGTAACTATATTTAAAGTGTTTTTATTATGTTAAAATTTCCATAATAGAGAAATTGGGAGGTTTATAATGACTAATTTTAAGAAGATTGTTGTTGCTGGTGGTGGTGTACTTGGAAGTCAAATAGCATATCAGGCAGCATATTGTGGTTTTGATGTAACTATCTGGTTAAGAAGTGAGGGTAGTATTACTAGATGTCAACCTAAGCTTGATAATTTAAAGAAGACTTATATTGATGCTCTAAATTTAATGGCTGATCCTGTTAAGGGTGAAGCTAATTGGTGCCCAGGCTTAGCTGAAATGGGTAAGTTTGACTTAGATGCTTGTTTAAAGAAAGTTGAGAATATCAATGTTAAGTTAGAATTAGATATGGCTAAGGCTGTTAAGGATGCTGATTTAGTTATTGAATCAATGGCTGAGAATGCTGATGATAAGATTAAGTTCTACACTACATTAGCACCTTTACTTGATGAGAAGACGGTGGTGGTTACTAACTCTTCTACTTTACTTCCAAGTGCTTTTGCCAAGTATACAGGTAGACCAGATAAGTACTTATCTATGCATTTTGCGAATTCTATTTGGAAGAATAATGTTGCTGAAATCATGGTTCAAGATAAGACTGATAAGAAGTATTTTGATATGATTTGCGAATTTGCGAATGAAATTAGAATGTTGGCCCTTCCTGTATTAAAAGAAAAGAGTGGTTACTTATTAAATAGCATGTTAGTTCCTTTCTTGTTGTCAGGACTAGATTTATATGCCAATGGCATTTCAGATCCTGAGAGTATTGATTTAGCTTGGACTAAGGGCACTGGTGCTCCAAAGGGTCCATTTAAGATATTTGATACAGTTGGTTTAACTACTGCACTAAATATTGTAGATCAATACCAAAAGGTTCCTGGTTTATTTAAGCCTATGTTGTCTAAGATGATGATGCCTTATAACTTTAAGGGCATGAAGGCTATCTTAGAGAAGTATATTGCTGAGGGTAAACTTGGTATGAGCTCAGGCGAAGGTTTCTATAAATATAAATAATTTATAAAATCAACCTCTTTTGTGTATATAATCAAAATACGAAAAGAGGTTTTTTAAATGCTTATTCTATTATTACCAATTAGTGCTTTAATTTGCTTGGCATATGGTCTATATTCTTTGTCTAAGACAAAAACAAACATCTTGCCATTTGTCATGATGATTATGACAGGTTTTGTCTTCTCTTGTGTAGAATCATTTATTATTTATAATGTCCATGGTTTAGACAATGCTTATATGTTATCTAAATTAGTGTTCATTATCATTATTATCTTCTTGAATTGTTTAAATATCTTAGTTAAATCGGAAAGTGTTAAAAAAGCTATTATCGATAATAAGATAGAAAATATCTTTAAGTATAATATCGTGGCTGATAGTTTACTTATTGTTTCAGTGTTGCTTACAATCTTTATGTTTAAGTAGTCGTTCGACTACTTTTTTAATGGTGCTAATGGTGTGCCAAATGTTTAGCAGTCTTATTGACTGAGTGCTATTTTTTGTTTAATATAAGTTATGTAAAAGGAGGTAGAATTTATGATTCAACCATTATATAACAACGTATTATTAAAGAAAGTTGAGGCTTCTAGAGAGACTAAGAGCGGTATTATTATTTCTCAAAAGGAAGAGAGTGAAGAGTATGCTCAAGTTGTAGCTCTTAGTGGCGCTAAGGAAGTTAAGGTCAACGATCATGTATATGAGATGCCATTGAATGTCGGCGATAAGGTAATGTATAAGAAGTACTCTGGTACTGATGTTAAGGATGGAAATGAAGATTATATCTTGATTAAGGCTGAGGATATCTTGGCTATTGTTAAGTAGGAGGTTGTTTTATGGCAAAAGAAATTAGATATGGAAAAGAAGCTAGAGATAGCGTTTTAAAAGGTGTTGATACTTTAGCTAATGCGGTTAAAGTAACTCTAGGTCCTAAAGGTAGAAATGTAGTGTTGGATAAGGGCTATGGTGCCCCAGTTATTGTTAATGATGGCGTTTCTATCGCAAAAGAGATTGAACTTGAAGATACTTTTGAGAACATGGGCGCTAAGTTAATCTATGAGGTGGCTAATAACACTAATGATACTGCAGGTGATGGTACAACAACTGCCACTGTATTGGCTCAATCAATTGTTCATAAGGGCTTAGAACAAGTTGAAAGGGGAGCTAATCCAGTATTCTTAAAAGATGGTATTGATATGGCTTCTAAGAAGGTAGCTGAAGTATTGTTATCTAAGGCTAAGAAGATTAATTCAGCAAGTGATATTGCTAGTGTTGCCTCTATTTCATCTGGTTCAAAGGAAATTGGCCAAATTATTTCTGATGCGATGGAAAAGGTTGGAAAGAATGGTGTTATCAATGTAGATGAGTCTAAGGGCTTTGATACATCACTTGAAGTAACCGAAGGTTTAAAGTATGATAAGGGCTATATTTCTCCTTATATGGTAAGTGATAGAGAAAAGATGTCTATTGAAATGGATAATCCTTTAATTTTAGTTACTGATCAAAAGATTTCTACTATTCAAGATGTACTTGGAATTCTAGAACAAATTGTTCAACAAAATAAGGCTTTATTGATTATCGCTGATGATATTGAAAATGAAGTTATTTCTACTTTGATTGTTAATAAGTTAAGAGGCACTTTCAATGTAGTGGCTACTAAGGCTCCAGGCTTTGGTGACAATCAAAAGGATCAATTAAGTGATATCGCTACTTTAACAGGTGCTACTGTTATTTCTAAAGACTTAGGTATGCAACTTAAGGATATGACTATGAATGACTTGGGTACTTGTAAGAAAGTTATTGTCGAAAAGGATGCGACTACTTTGATTGAGGGTGCTGGTTCTAAGGAAGCCTTTAAGGAAAGAATTAGTGAATTAGAGTCAATGTTAGAGAAGACTACTAGTGATTATGATAAGAAGAAGCTTCATGAAAGAATTGCTAAGTTAAGTAATGGCGTAGCCGTAATTAAGGTTGGTGCTACTACTGAAGCTGAAATGAAGGATAAGAAGTTAAGATTAGAGGATGCTTTAAACGCAACAAGAGCTGCTATTGAAGAAGGCATTATCATTGGTGGTGGTGCATGTTTAGCAAATGTTTCAAATGAAGTTAGAGAACAATTAAGAAGTGATGTTGTTGATGTTCAAAAGGGTATCAATATTGTTCTTGATTCTTTAACTGCTCCTTTGTATCAAATTGCTGAGAATGCCGGATATGATGGTGATGAGATTGTTAAGAAACAATTAGCTGAAAAAGATAATGTAGGCTTTGATGCGAAGAATGGCAAGTGGGTTGATATGTTTGAAGAGGGTATTGTTGATCCATGTAAGGTTACAAGAAGTGCGTTGTTGAATGCTGCTAGTGTATCTGGCTTACTAATTACTACCGAGGCTGCTGTGGGCACTATTAAGGAAAAGGAACCTGCTATGCCTGCTGGTGGTGGTATGGGAATGTATTAATGTAACTAATTACAAAACGTGAAAAACTTTCACATAGTTTACACAAAGTGTTGGTATATTAATGGTGTTAAAAGTTTTTCATTTATCCTATATTTATTAAAAAACGAGTGTAATGCTCGTTTTTTAATGTTTTTTATTATTTTTAATATATAATATATTGATGTATCCCTCGTTAGTTAAATGGATATAACGGGCCCCTCCTAAGGGTCTGTCGTAAGTTCGATTCTTACACGGGGGGCCATATATAAGATTAAGGTCCACTAGTTGGATCTTTTTTTGTTGTAAGTTTTACAGTTTTTCCTATTGACATGTATATATAGTGATTTTATAATTTTAATCGTTCTAAATAGAACAAAGGAGGTTACAAGTGCATTTCTGGGATCAACATAAAGCTATTACACGTTATTATGAACTCTTGATGTCTTATGTATGTGAGAAGTATCAATTAAGACAGATGGAGTTTGATATTTTGATGTTTCTATATTACAGTCCTGAGTCTAATACTGCTGCTGATATTGTTAGGGCTAGAAAGTCTACTAAGTCTCATGTATCAACTTCTCTTCAAACATTAGAAGATAGAAGATTGATTGAGAGAAAGGCTGATGATAATAATAAACGAAGAGTTGAGATTTTTTTATTGCCCAGTGCTGATAATATCATCGAGGATGGTAAAAGAGCTCAAAAACAATTTAGGGATGATGTGTTACTCGGATTGAGTCTTGATGAAATGAAAGCTTGTAAAGAGATTTTTGATAGAATTTGTGCTAATGCAGAAAAGGCTATCAATAAGAAAGGAAGTATATAAAG
>CAKUTY010000112.1 GCA_934692455.1 uncultured Erysipelotrichaceae bacterium | reverse complement strand
TTGATGGCATCTCCTTCTTCTAGGGTTAACATAGCTGACATTAGTTTGTTTTCTTCAATGTCTTTGTATGAAAATACTTGTTTAATTAGATCTTTATTGGCTTCTATTTCTTTATAGAACTTGTTAATGTTCTTTAATACATAGGGTACTCTATCTTTTACTTTGTCATAGTTTGTGAAGATGGCGAAGTTTTGTAGAAGATAGTTACTTTGTTTCATTTTGATTAGGTCAATATCTAAATCGTTGTTTCTTAGATGAGTATTTTCATCTAGTGATAAGAGTGTGTCACAGTGCATGTCTACTATATACATAATTGGTACTCCTTTTTTATGATTATATGATAATATTTTAGATGGAAAGAGGGTAAAAAAGATGAATAAAAAACCTGTTGTTCTAGTTGTTATGGATGGTGTTGGTGAGAGCGATAACACAAAGGGTAACGCTGTTGCTAATGCTTATACTCCTACATTAGATTATTTAAAGGCTAATAGTCCTTGGACTAAGATTAAGGCTCACGGCACAGCTGTAGGTTTACCTAGTGATGATGATATGGGTAATTCTGAGGTTGGTCATAATGCGATTGGTTGTGGTCAAGTTTATTCGCAGGGTGCTAAGCTTGTTAATGAGTCAATTGAGAGTGGTTCAATTTATCAAAGTGAAACTTGGAAGAAGTTGATTGAGAATGCTAAGGGTCATACTTTACATTTCTTAGGTTTACTTTCTGATGGTAATGTTCACTCAAATATCAAGCATCTTAAGGCTATGATTACTGAGGCTAAGAAAGAAGGAATAAATCGCGTTAGAGTTCATTGTTTAATGGATGGCAGAGATGTTCCTGATACTAGTGGTCTTATTTATATTAATGATTTAGAAGAACATATGGCTTCTTTGAATGATGACACATTTGATGCTAAGATTGCTTCAGGTGGTGGCAGAATGTATATTACAATGGACCGTTATGAGGCTGATTGGGATATGGTTAGAAGAGGCTGGGATGTTCATGTTGCTGGTATTGGTAGAAAGTTCAATAGTGCTACAGAAGCAATTGAGACTTATCGTCAAGAAGGCGGTTATGATGACCAAAATCTTCCTGAGTTTGTTATTTGTGAAAATGATGTACCAGTAGGTACTATTGAGGATCATGATTCAGTTATTTTCTTCAATTTCAGAGGTGATAGAGCTCTAGAAATCTCTCGTGCATTTGATAATAATGGTTACAAGTTCACTAAGAGTAAGGAAGTTGATGTGATGTATGCTGGTATGCTTGAGTATGATGGTGACTTGCATATTCCTACAAATTATTTAGTTAATCCACCAGAGATTAAGAATACTATGTCAGAATATTTTGTTAAGTATGGTGTTCCTACTTATGCAATTTCTGAGACTCAAAAGTTTGGTCATGTTACTTATTTCTGGAATGGTAATAGAAGTGAGAAGTTTGACGAGAACTTGGAAACTTGGGTTGAGATTAAGTCTGACTTATGTCCATTTGATCAAAGACCTTGGATGAAGTCTTCTGATATTACTGATAAGCTTGTTGAGGCTATTGATTCTAAGAAGTATACTTTCTTAAGAACTAATTATCCAAATGGTGATATGGTTGGTCATACTGGTGATTATGAAGCTACTATTATTGGCGTTGAGTCAGTTGATTTGAATTTAAGAAGAGTAATGGAAGCTTGTAAGCGTAATGATTGCATCCTTCTTGTTACTGCTGACCATGGTAATGCGGATGAAATGTATCAGAAACAAAAGAAGGAGACTGATCCACTTCAACCTAAGACTTCTCATACTTTAAATAAGGTTCCTTTCATTATCTACAATGCTGATGATGTAACTATTAAAGATGGAGAATATGGTTTAAGTAATATCGCAGCTACTGTCTTTAAACTATTAGGTTTAGAAGCTCCAGAGTGCTGGGATAAGCCAATGATCTAAATAAATATGGTTCCCTAGGGAACCATATTTTTGTAAAGAAAAAGATAATCAAATGATTATCTTACTAGTGAGCTAACAAGCTTTCCAAGTGATAAGATGTTGTTAGCTTTTTTATTTAGTTTACGTACTTTATTAATAGATTTATGAATACTTCTCTTTTTCTTTTTAGTGTCGAAGAAGTCTTTGGTAATGGCTTTAATAAGGGAAATTGTTCCAAATATTTTTAGGAAGAATGGAATGCTTGTAGTAGCTGTATATTCAACTTTTGTGAGTTTTTCTTGTATTTCTACAAGCTTAGCATCAATTCTCTCTTGTGTTTCTAATAGCTTAGAACTTGAATTAGCTAGGATAATTAGTTTCTTAAACATCATAATAAGGACAATTAGGATAATAATTGCCAATAGGTAATAAATGTATTTAATGTAAGAATTATATACTGTTAAAAATGATAGTATGTCCATATTTTTATTTTACCACCTTTTGTATGATTTCTTTTCCAATGCATGTAGGAACTAGTCCTCTTGTGATTTCAACTATCTTATTATTGATGTTTTCATCTTTTAATACATAGCTAAAAGTAACGTTTTCATCATAATCAGTATCTAGTTTAAGAGTATTAGCCATCAAGATAGGATTTACTTTGTTGGCAATTTCATAAGATAAGACAATTTGGTACTTGTTGTAAGCTACATCTTCCATGATGCTTGCTTGTTTCAAGGCTTCACTTACACTATTACCATAAGCTCTTATAAGGCCACCAGCACCTAATTTAATACCACCGAAGTATCTTACTACTAAAGCACAGGTGTTGTTTAGGTTGTTTTTAACAAGGACGTTTAATATGGGTGATCCTGCAGTGCCGCTTGGTTCTCCATCATCACTGCTTCTTTTAATATCACCAATTATCAGTGCTGAGCATACATGAGTAGCATCATAGTGTTTCTTTTTTATTTCTTTTAGATAGTCTTTAAAGTCTTGTTCATCTTTAACTGGTTTTAAGTAGGTTATGAATCTACTTTTTTCAATTACGATGGTGTTGACTGTTTCCTGTTTTACGTACATAAATTTATTATACTGATTTTGTGCTAAAATATTAAGCATGCGAACTTTAGAAGAAGTATTGAAAGATCTTGAAGAGGCTGAAAAGGAATTTCAAGAGAAATGTGATGTCTATGGTATCAAGGATGATACTAAGAAGAAGAAAGAAACGGAAGTTGAAGAGAATAAGGATGAGGCTAGTGTTAATAATGACTAGCTTTTTCTTTATAGTTTTAAAATATACTTAAAGTACATTCAAAATATACTTTCAAAATATACTTTTATGTAATATAAGTTATTTGTTGTAGTAGATTTTTATTAATGGTATTTTACGTATATGATTAAAAGTACTATAAAATAGTGTTATAAGTAATTAGCAAGGAGGATATGCATGAGCTTACCTAAGTATAATTTTGAAGAAGTTATTGAATATTGGAAACAACAAAAAATTGATTCATATGATAAAGCACATCTTATCCTAGAAAATTTTAATATTCTCTTTGCTTATAATTCGGGTGTTATTGAAAATAACGAAGTAACATATTTTGACACTAGAGAAATATTCGAAAAGGGTAAGGTAATAAATTTTTCTGGTGATTTAAAAACTTTATTTGAAATTAAAAATCAAAAGAATACGAATGATTATATGTTGAATATAGCTTTTAAAAAAGAACCTTTAAGTGAAGAACTGATTAAGAAGTTTCATAAGCTATTGACCAGTGGCACCTATGATGAAAGAAGATATGTGGTTAATGAGGAAAGGCCAGGCGAATATAAGAAGCATGAATATGTTACTGGTAAGAATGAGGTTGGTTCTTTACCTGTTGATGTATCTAATGATATGAGAAGTCTTTTAAAAGAGGTTAATGATATAGAACTAAATAGCGATGAAGATGTAATGGTATTGGTTGCTTATGTTCATAACATGGTTGAACATATTCATCCTTTTGCGGATGGAAATGGAAGACTTGGAAGGTTACTTATTAACTATTTGCTGTTGGTAAATGGTTTACCACCTTTAATTATTTTTAATGATGATAAGAGTTTGTATTATGAGCGTCTTCAAAAGTTTGATGAAAATGACAATCTTTCCGCAACGGTTGAGTTTTTAAAGATAGAGATGGAGAAAACTTGGGAAAAAGTAATAGACAAATCCAAGGGAGAGAAAAACATTAAGCATAATAAGCTTAGAATGTTTTTATGATTTTATTTCGAATTAATTTGAGTCGAGATGATTCAAATGAAAAAGCGATGCAAGTTTTTATGCTTACATCGCTATGGCCTATGCGTTGGCCTTATGATTTATTCAATTGAAATAGTTTCTGTTGATTCGATTTGTTTTTGTTTAGCAGATGGTACTGTTACTTGTAACATACCGTTTTCAAATTTAGCTTTTACATCTTCAGCTTTAATGTTGTCACCAACATAGAATGATCTAGAACAAGATCCGAAGTTTCTTTCGCTTCTTACTAGATTACCCTTAGCATCCTTTTCTTCATCAGTTGTATTATGAGTGGCTTTAATACTTAGGTAACCGTTAGATAATTCCATAGTTACATCTTCCTTCTTATATCCTGGAACTTCAATATCTAGAGTATAATAACCATCCTTTTCATGAACATCAGTTTTCATAATAGAATCAAATCCTTGACGGTTTAATTCAGTTGGGAAGAAACCATCAAACATATCATCAAATAAATCAAATTTTCTAGGCATATATTTCATATTAATTTTCCTCCTGTACATCTATTTCTTTGTACACTTATATACTATCACTTTGTTTAGCAGTGTCAATAGAAAAGTGCTAGCAATTGTGATAATTAAGTGCTAAATATTGATATAAAGAAAAGATCCGTGAGGATCTATTTCTTCCATAAGTCAAATGGATAAGTTCCATTGTCTTTAAAGCTTTGAATCTTAGCTACAACAGATGGTTTATCTGCTTGGTATGTAACACCAAACCAAGAATCTTCACTAGTTAATACTTTTACTTTAGCCTTGTTGTCATTTACTAAGAAGCCAACGTGGTTAGGTAATAATGCTTCATACTTAAGGGGATTAGATTTGATTCCTTCAGGTAATTCAGCAGTAAAAATTTCTTGTAGTTTACCAATAACAGATGGCTTGAAGCCCCAGAAGTTCATTGATACTGGAGTTCCCATTTCAAGAGGAAGGTAAGTACCATCTTCTTCGAATTCAACACCATCATGATTATCGTTCCATTTAATGTTCATAAC
>CAKUTY010000111.1 GCA_934692455.1 uncultured Erysipelotrichaceae bacterium | reverse complement strand
ACAATACCCATTATTCTTACAGGTAAGTCAACAACTTCTTCTTTAGTAAAAAACCTTGACTCATATTCAGGATTAGTAGCCTCAAGAATCATCAAGTCATTCTTATAATAAACTTTCTTAAGAGTCACTTCATCACCCACTAAGACAACCGCAATTTGACCAGAACTTACAGTATCAGACTTAGCTACATAAACCAAATCACCATCATAGATGTGAGAACCTATCATTGAATCACCACAAATTCTTACAAAATAATCCCCTCTATTGGCATCAGCTTGTCCAAGTTCTACATATCCTTCTATATTTTCATCAGCCAACAAGTCATAACCAGCCTTCACAAAACCGGCAATCGGTTTAATCCTTTCTTCTTGCATGATGACAGTTTCGATATCATAATCCAAGACCTTAGATAGCTTCTCGATAGTACCCTTTTTAAGCATGGTGCTCTCACCATTTAACCAACGATAATAAGTTGATAAAGACACACCGAGTTCCTTGGCTACCTCATTATGGCCTTTACCATTGTCTGTTTCATACTGTATCAAAAGTTCTTTCAATCTCATATCTAGAATTTATCACATATTTAGGAATAATTAAATAAAAGTTTTTTATTTTTTCCCAAATCTTACTTGTTTTGGTAATTTACTTTCTTATAATAAAGACATGCAAAGAATATATTTATGTATCGACCTTAAATCTTTTTATGCTTCTGTTGAATGTGCCGAAAGAGGATTAGATCCATTTAAAATAAATTTAGTTGTAGCCGATCCTACAAGGGGTGGAGGTGCCATCACTCTAGCTGCTACACCTGCTATTAAAAAGTTAGGAGTTAAAAGTAGAGGTCGTATTTTTGAAATACCCAAGAATATTGAATATATCATTGCCCCACCTAGAATGTCTTTATATATGGAATATTCAGCCTTAATCTATAAGATTATTCTTAAATATATCAGTAAAGAAGATATTTATGTTTATTCTATTGATGAATGTTTTATCGATGTTACACCTTATCTTAATTTATATAAACTAAATGTTAAGGATATTGCCAAACTGATTATCAATGACATCTATAAGACTACTTCAATTACCGCAACCTGTGGTATAGGAACTAATATGTTTTTATGTAAGGTGGCCTTAGATATTTGTGCTAAACATAAAAGCGATAATATTGCCTACTTAGATGAGGATGTTTTTAAACAAACATTATGGCATCATCAACCTTTAACGGACTTTTGGATGGTAGGACCAGGAACGGTTAAAAGATTAGCTTCCATTGGGGTTTATGACTTATATGGTGTTACCCAAACACCAGAAAATGTCTTATATAGGCTCTTTGGTATCAATGCCAAGGCTTTAATAGACCATGCCTATGGGAAAGAGGATACTTGTATCAGTGATATCAAGGCTTATAAGCCTAAGGCTAATTCGATATCTAATTCTCAAATTCTTTTTGAAGACTACAACTATAAGGATGCCTACACCGTCTTAAAGGAAATGGTAGAGGCTAATGTCTTAGAACTAACTAGTAAACATGTAGTTACTAATCATATATCCTTATATATCGGCTATTCTAAGGATGTAATAAAAGCAAGTTCTGGTAGTAATAAGATTAGTAATACCACTAATTCTTATAAGATTCTTTTAAATGAATTCACCCTACTTTACAAAAGAATAATCAATATAAATTATCCAATAAGAAAGATAGGAATTAGTTTTGGTAACTTAAAAGATGAATATTATGCCGAATATGATTTATTTACTGATATTGAAGAGATTGAAAAGGAACATAAATCACAAGAGGCTATGGTTTATATTAAACAAAAATATGGTAAGAATGCTATATTAACAGGAACCAGCTATTTAGATAAGGCAACTGGTAGAAAAAGAAACAAATTGATTGGAGGACACAATGCCTAGAGCAGAAATTTTTATGGCTTTCGATGCCTTGAATGGTTATCGAGAACTTCTTGAAAAGCAGGAAGAAGTTGTCGTTGAAAAAAGAATCTTAGACAATGAAGATTATGAGATATTAAATCGCACTATAAATGAAATTGAAGTTGGCAACAACATCTCTGTTATCTATTTCGACAATGGCAAGTATTACAAAAAGGAAGGACGTTTGTCCAAGCTTAATTACGATACTAAGATGTTACAAATTGTTAAACAAAAGATTTTATTTAAGAATATTGTTGAATTAAAAATTATTGATCAAGATCAATATCAATCCATTCAAAAGGAACCCATACTTTAGTCTTCTGGTTCAAGAATTCTAATTCTACACAACAATTGCGATTCTTTTTAGAATATTCAACAATATAGCCTTCTAATTCCTTAAGTGGGCCATCGATAATAACAACCTTGCCATCAACTTTTTTAGCTTTTGAAACAGGTAAGAAACCTTCGTTTTCTAAAACCCACTTAGCATATTCTAAGTCACCACCTACTAGTTTTCCATTATTATTCTTATAGGAAAGAAGCTTATAAGAATAATAATTAGACTTAATCTCAAATGGTTTTTTATCATTTGGCATATATAAAAAGACATAGCTAGATAGCATAAGTTCTTCTACATCATATTTTTGACCATTCTTAGAGCGATGTGCCATTTTAAGCATTGGTGTCGCAAGAAGAAAGTCATATTCTTTATTTAATTCATTAGCTAATTTCTTTTCTTGTCCCGTCATTGTAAAAAGACAATAAGCATCATACCCGTTAGCTAGTAAATTAATTTTTCTTTGTTTAAGCTCATCTGAAAATCCCTGCATATAAAATAATTCTATATTAAATAAGAGTAAATTCGCAAAAATGTTATAATTTTATTCATGCTTAAAGAATTTATTAAATATTACAAACCCTACAAATTACTATTTATATCAGACATGTTGGCATCATTATTGATCTCATTAAGTGCCATGGTATATCCGATTATCACAAGAAACATGCTCAATGATTTCATCCCTAATTCAAAGTATGATCTAATCATTAAGTTTGGCATTATCTTATTAGTTATTTACATCGTTCGAGCATTATTAAAATACTTTGTTCAATTCTATGGACATGTAATGGGTGTAAGGATTCAATCAGATATGCGTAAGGAATTATTTAGGAAGATTCAAAGATTACCTTATTCATATTTTGATAACCATGAGACAGGAGCTATCATGTCTAATTTAACTAATGATATCTTCGAAATATCTGAATTAGCTCACCATGGTCCTGAAAACGTCATCATGTGTACTTTGATGATTATCTTATCTTTTATCTACTTGGCAACTATCAATTTAAATCTTACTTTGATTATCTTTGCCTCAGTACCTTTCTTATTTTTCATTTCAATGAAACTTAGGAAAAAGATGAGAGAAGCATCTAGAATATCTAAACAAGCGATGTCAGGTATCAACGCCGGTATCTCATCTTCTATCAGTGGTATTAGAGTAACTAAGGCCTTCAACAATAGTGAATTAGAAATGAAAAAGTTTGATGGCTACAACAAAGATTTTATTGAAGCTAGAAAATTGCACTTCAAGAGCTTTGCGACATTTAACTCAAGCACATCATTTATCACTGACTTGTTCAATGTTATTTGTTTAATATCAGGTGGTATCTTCTTATATAAGGGTTTAATTACCTTTGGTGACTATTCAACATTTATTGTTTCTATTAACTTGTTTATCACACCAGTTACTACCCTAGTTCAATTCAGCGAACAATTAGAAGAAGGTATTGCGGGTTTTGAAAAGTTTGAAAAAGTTATGTCTGAAAAGGAAGAATATGATTCACCAAACGCAAAAGACTATAAAGATTTAAATGGTGATATTGAATTCAAGAACGTATGTTTCAAATACGACAGTAATGAAGTATTAGATGATATCTCATTCAAGGTTAAGAAAGGTCAAACCGTTGCCCTAGTTGGTGAAAGCGGTGGTGGTAAGACAACCATTTGTCACTTACTTCCTCGTTTCTACAACATTGATTCAGGTTCGATTGAAATTGATAATAAAAATATCAGTGATATCACGATGAACTGTTTAAGAAAAAACATCGGTATTGTTCAACAAGATGTCTTCTTATTCTCAGGAACATTTAAAGAAAATATTGCCTATGGTAACTTAGAAGCTAGCATGGATGAAATAATAGAAGCTAGTAAAAAAGCTAATATCTATGATTACATTATGTCCTTACCACACGGCTTTGATACTCAAATTGGTGAAAGAGGTGTAAGGCTATCGGGTGGTCAGAAACAAAGATTATCTATCGCTAGAGTCTTCTTAAAGAACCCACCTATCTTGCTTCTTGATGAAGCAACCAGCGCCTTAGATAATACAACTGAGATCATGATCCAAGAAGCATTAGATACTTTAAAGGAAGGAAGAACTACAATCGTAGTAGCCCATAGACTATCTACCATTAAGAATGCCGATAATATTTTGGTTATTGAACATGGTAAAGTTAAAGAAAGTGGTACTCATGAAAAGCTTATGAATATCGAAAATGGTACTTATAAGGAACTTTACGTGTCTCAATTTAGGGATATATAGCACATTTTGAAGAGAATTTAAATATTCTCTTTATAATTTGTTAAAAAAAATATATAATTGAAAAGTATAGAGGTTGAAAACATATGAACGAAAAAGGAATTGAATTAAAGAACGAGCTTATTGCTAAAGCTGAAGAACTAGCAAACAAAGAAGATGGCATCACTTCTCAAGAAGTTGAAGCTCTTAAGAAGAGATGGAGAAAAGCTAGTAGCGAAGAAGAATCTTTAGCTGAAAAAGAGCTTAATGATAAATTTGACGGCTTCATGTCAGCTATCGCTCCAAAAGTAACTGATATGTTATTATCTGCTGAAGAAAAGAAGAATGACATCATCAAGGAAGCAAAGGAAATTTCTACAAAGAGCTATAAGGAAGCTACATTAAAGATGAACGAACTTATGGACAAGTGGAAAGCTTCTGGTAGAACTGGTGATAAGGAAAAGGATGATGCTTTATGGGCTGAATTCAAGGCTGCTAGAGATGAATTCTATGCAAATAAGAAGGCTTACTTTGAAAACTTAAAGGAATCATTCGCTAAGAATAAAGAAGAAAAAGAAAGATTAGTTGAAGAAGCTATCAAGGCTAACGAATTAACTAATTTCAAGGAAATCTCTGCTAAGATGGATGAACTAATGGAAGCTTGGAAGCAATTAGGTTCTGCTGGCAAGGAACATGAAGAAGAATTATGGGCTAAGT
>CAKUTY010000110.1 GCA_934692455.1 uncultured Erysipelotrichaceae bacterium | reverse complement strand
TACCTTGGCCATTAGAGTTCTTCTTAACCACAACGTCATGAGCACCACCCTCAACAATAGAAGTGCTTGATACAAGAGTTAAACGAGCCTTATCTCTAAATTCAGTTAAGTTATTAGCGCCACAGTTAGACATAGTTGACTTAATCTTAGCAGTAGTAACCCTAACATTATCTCTTAAATAACCTGCATAAGGTACATAAGAGTCAACACCTTCTTCAAAAGACATACCAGACTTTTGACCAACATCATATCTTTGCCAGTTTCTAGCACGATTTGAACCTTCACCCCAGTATTCCTTATAGTAAGAGCCATTTAACATAATCTTATTAGTTGGGGATTCTTCAAAACGAGAGAAGTATCTGCCTAACATTACAAAATCAGCACCCATCGCAAGAGCTAATGAAATGTGGTGGTCATAAACGATACCACCATCTGAACAAATTGGCACATAAATACCAGTTTCTTCAAAGTATGCATCTCTTGCCTTAGCAACCTCAATAACAGCTGTAGCTTGACCTCTACCAATACCCTTTGTTTCTCTTGTAATGCAAATAGAACCACCACCGATACCGATCTTAATGAAGTCAGCACCTGCATCAGCTAAGAAACGGAAACCATCTTCATCAACAATATTACCAGCACCAACTTTTACTCTACCTTGATACTTTTCATGAATCCATGCGATTGTATCTTTTTGATACTCAGTAAAGCCTTCTGAAGAGTCAATACATAATACGTCAACACCAGCTTCAACTAGTGCTGGAACTCTTTCTTCATAGTCTCTTGTATTGATACCAGCACCAACAATAAATCTCTTGTGTTCATCTAATAGTTCATTTGGATGTTCCTTATGAGCTTCATAGTCTTTTCTAAATACTAAGTAAACTAAACGCTTTTCATCATCTAAGATAGGTAAGCTATTTAACTTATTATCCCAGATTAAGTCGTTACATTCACTTAATGTAAGTGAAACATGACCACAAACCAACTTTTCAATTGGTGTCATATATTTTTCTACCTTATCATCTAATGAGACTCTACCTAAACGATAGTCTCTAGATGTGATAATACCTTTTAAAATGCCATGATTCTTACCATCATCAGTAACCGCAACAGTTGAATGTCCTGTTCTTTCGATTACTTCTAATAATTCAGCAATTGTATTATCAGGCTTAACGTTTGAGTCAGAAATTACAAAACCAGCCTTGTGAGTCTTTACTTTTCTAACCATTTCAGCTTGTTGCTCAATAGTTTGAGAACCATAAATGAAGCTGACACCGCCCTCTTTTGCCAAAGCGATAGCCATAGTATCATTTGATACTGACTGCATGATTGCACTTATCATTGGAAGCTTTAGCTTGATTGTACTTTCTTCACCTTTCTTAAACCTAACTAAAGGTGTTGTAAGATCAACATTACTAGGAGTGTTTTCTCTTGTAGATAAACCTGGTACTAGTAAGTATTCGTTAAATGTTCTAGATTCTTCTTTAAAAAATTTTGCCATACCTGCCCCTTTATTTTTATCTAATATACCATATTTTTAGTGGTTAACTATGATAAAATTGTTAAAGTTAGGAGTTTACGTCATGAAATTAAAAGATTCTTATTTTTTTACATTAAGAGAAGACGCAAGAGATGAAGACTCAAAAAGTGGAAATCTACTTGTAAAAGCCGGTTATATCAAGAAAACATCTGCCGGTATTTATATGATGCTTCCTTTAGGATTAAGAGTACAAGATAAAGTAGAAAAAATCATTAGAAAGCATATGAACAAGGCTGGTAGCCAAGAAGTTAAGATGCCAGCGTTAATTGCCAGTGAATATTATGAAAATTCAGGAAGACTACAAGGTTTTGGTCCTTCTATCTTCAAACTAAAAGATCGTACTGGTAAGGACATGGTACTGGGTCCAACTCATGAAGAATTATTTGCCTTTGCAAGTAAGTCAATGATTAGATCATATAAGGACATGCCATTTAATCTATACCAAATTCAAACTAAGTTCCGTGATGAACCTAGAGCTCGTTTTGGTCTAATCAGAGTTAAAGAATTTGTGATGAAAGATGCTTATTCTTTCGACACTGATGAACAAGGACTAGATGTTGCGTATAAGAAGATGTTTGATGCATATAAGGCAATATTTGATGAAATTGGTCTAGATTATCGTATCGTAAAGGCTGATACAGGTATCATGGGTGGTTTATTATCAGAAGAGTTCCAAGCTATTACACCAGTTGGTGAAGATAGTGTTATCTATTGTGATTGTGGCTATTCTAGTAATGAAGAAGTAGCTCAACTTGTTACTAAAGAATCTCTTGAAGCACCACTTGAGTTAACTGAAGTAGCTACACCTGATTGTAAGTCAATTGAAGAAGTATGTAATTTCTAAAATGTTGATCCTAGAAAATCAGTTAAAGCTTTACTTATGAATATTAAGGATGAACTAGTTGTTTTATTCATTAGAGGTGATCGTGAATTAAATGAAACTAAGGTTTGTAAGTTATTAGGCTGTAGTGAAGTTAACTTTGCGGACGATGCCCTAATCGCAACATCTAATGCGGTACCTGGTTTTACAGGACCTATTGGCTTAAATGCTAAGATGATTGTTGATAATGAAGTTATGAATATGCATAACTTCGTATGTGGTGCTAACAAGGAAGGTTATCACTTGATGAATGCTAATCCTGGTGATATTAAGGCTTTTATGGTTGCGGATATCTCTAATGTAATGGAAGGAGATATTTGTCCAGTATGTGGTAAGCCACTTAAGATGACTAAGGGTATTGAAGTTGGTAATACATTCAAGCTTGGTACTAAGTATTCAAAGGCATTAGATTTATCTTACCTAAATAAAGATAACAAACAAGAAGATGTTTGGATGGGGTCTTATGGTATTGGTGTAGGTAGAACAATCGCTGCTGTTGTGGAACAAAACAACGATGAAAAAGGTATTGTATGGCCATTAAATATTGCGCCATATCACTGTATCGTTCTTATCATGTCTATGAAAGATGAAACACAGGTTGCTAAGGGTAATGAACTATATGATAAGTTAAATGCAGCTGGTGTTGAAACAATGCTAGATGATAGAAATGAAAGACCTGGCATTAAGTTCAATGATTCTGAACTAATCGGTATCCCTTATCGTATTACTGTTGGTAAGCGAATTGGTGAAGGCATCGTCGAATTAAAGAAGCGTGGCTGTGATGATGTTCAAGAACTTACAATTGATGAAGCAATTGAATTCTTAAAGAACGAAGTTAATAAATAAGCTTAAGGATGGACAAACCATCCTTTTTAAATTATTAAGACAAACTAATTAACCATTTACGTTTCTTAAAGACAATTAAGCTAACAATCAATCTAAATACTTCTTCTGTAGTTAATAAGGCGTAGATACCTACTATGTCCCACTTAAAGATATAAGTAGCTATTAGACACAATGGAATGCCCACGCACCAAGTTCCAATAATATCGATAATCATAATCAATTTGGTATTGCCACCACTTCTAATAATGCCACCACCTAGTATCATATTTTCTACTTTTACTGGTGCATATAAGGCAAAGACAATAAGAATAGTTTTGCCAATATCTTTAACATAATTATCAACTTTATATAGATTTGTATAATTGTCCGCAAAGATCATAAGAATAAAAGATATACAAATTGATAATACTAAACCAAGATACATTATCTTTTTGGAATCATTATAAGCACCATCATAATCTTTCTTGCCTAATTGTTTACCTATCATAATTGCAGCGGCTGTTGATAGACCACTTAAGGCACCTACAAATAAACCCTGTATAGGACAAGTTAAAGTATAAGCCGCTAAACTAGAAGTACTTAAGTGTCCATAGATAGATGATTCTACATTTTGACCTAGACTCCACAAAAATTCGCTTATTAAGATGGGAAAAATCATAATCAAATAATCATTTAAAGATAGTTTATTGAATTTAAGACATACAATCGGTTTATCTTTTCTTGTGATATATATAAAGCCAATAATGATAAATAATAGATTAACTAATTGAGAAATCAAAGTAGCCAAGGCTGCCCCTTTAATTTCCAAGTCATAATTAAAGATGAATATATAGTTTAAACTTGTATTAATTAAAACCGAAATAAAACTAGATATAAAAGGAATAGTCGCATGTTCTATGCATCTTAAATAAGAAGAAACTATATTGGAGATAGCCATTGGAATATAAGTGAAAGCTATGATTTTAAAATATACTTGACCTACATCAATAACTTCAAAATCTTTTGTATATAAGCTTAATATATTCTTCGTAAATAGAAATGATGATAAGAAAAATAAAGAAGAAATAATAATACTAGTAAGTGTGCTCACCCAAAAACTGCACCACGCTTCTTTTTTATCATCAGAACCAATAAATTGAGCCATTAAGATACCAGCTACCGTACTAACTGCACCAATGATAACAGTAAATATCAAGGTAAAATTACCGCATAGGCCAACAGATGAGATGCTTGCTTCACCAAGTTGACCAATCATGACTTGATCTATAATGGAGAATGATGCTTGTAACATGCTTTGAAGTGTTACAGGAATCGCAATTTTTAATAATGTTTTATAAAATTTTGGCATTGGTACTTTCCCTTTCTATTAGACTAACAGGTAAGACAATCTTAGTATCATATTCTTTTCCATCACGCATCGCTTCTAAACAAGAGATAGCTTTAATAGCTCTTAAGTCATTATCTTGATGAATAGTAGATAAACTAGGATTAGATAATCTACTCATTTCACTATCATCAAAGCCGATGATTTGAACATCATTAGGAATATTTATATTTTTGTTTTGTAGAAAGTGCATTAAATCTAGGGCATAAAAGTCCGATACCGCAAAAATAGCTGTAATCTTATTATTAAAAATATCTAGATAATTTTCTTCATAGAATTGATCTCTTAATTTCTTAGTATTTGGAATAGTCCATACTTTAGTTGTATCACTACCAAAGGCAGTCTTGAATCCTTCTATTCTCTCTTTATCCATACAAATATAATTATCCGCAATGCATAAGGCCTTTTTATGATTGTGTTTTTTAAAGTATTCGCCAGCCTTGTAGCCACCATCATAATGATCAATAACTAGATTAACTATCTTGTTACATTCATTAAAGTAGCCATCATAAACCACAAAAGAAATACGCATTTGTTTTCTTAGTTCTTCATAGTCGTTTTCACAAAAGCCCATTAAGATTAAACCATCCATGTTCCACATAGACGCAAACACCGGAATCTCACTGATGTCAGATGT
>CAKUTY010000109.1 GCA_934692455.1 uncultured Erysipelotrichaceae bacterium | reverse complement strand
TTTCAGAAATGACCATTGAACACGCTAAAAGATTAGTTGAAGTAGGAGAAGATGTATTCATCCTACTAGACTCAATCACAAGACTATCAAGAGCCTACAATCTAACCGAAACATCATCTGGTAAGACTCTATCAGGTGGTCTAGACCCTAATGCCCTATATATGCCAAAAAGATTCTTTGGAGCTGCTAGAAATACTAAAGAAAAAGGTTCCCTTACAATACTAGCTACAGCGCTTGTAGACACTGGCAGTAAGATGGATGATGTCATCTATGAAGAATTCAAAGGCACTGGTAACATGGAACTTGTCTTATCAAGAAAACTTCAAGAAAGAAGACTATTCCCTGCCATCGACATCATGAAATCAGGAACTAGAAGAGAAGATCTATTACTAAGCAAGAAAGAACTAGAAGCTACTAACATCATCCATAGAGACTTAGTATCTTATATGAGAGATGATCGTGTTGATTCTTTAATTTCTTTGTTTATTAAAACTAGAAACAATGATGATTTGGTAGATCAAGTCATTGCCAATAAAGGTTTTTAACCTTAGAACTTCATAACTACAAAAACATGGCTGATGTCCTTTATTTATAAGGGTTTCAGCCATGTTTTAACATGATTATTTTATGTAGTATACTGTTATACTTTTACTGTTTCTCAACAGCCTCAACATCAACTATATCGATTAAACCGTTTTCTTCTTTATAGTTTTTATTACTTAAGATAGTATCTTGTAAAGATTCTTTCAATTTTACACAACATGGTTTGAATGATAAATAAGTTAATCCACCACCAATCACGCCACCAACAACTGGTATTGATTTCTTAAAGAAACCAGCAAATATTTCTTTAGTCATCCTGACATTAAACCAGCTTGCAACACTCTTAACGATAGGATAAATTGTTCCTTTTGTAAGTGCTGTTCTCATTAATTTCTTTTCAACACCAAGTCCGAAGCCTTTCGCAATTGATTTCAATGCATTATTGGCTCCAACAACTCCATACATTGTCCCAAAACACACTATTAATATATTAATAGTTTCTGAATCAAATTTTGATTCATTTTCATTAACATCAATTTCAGGAAAGCCATATAGATATAACAATTCTTGAGTTGCTCTTAACATGTAGCCATAATATTGCACAATATCTGCAGGAATTGTTGCAAGCATCGCTGCGCCACCTGGCATACTTAATGCTGTAGAAATTCCAGACACGCCTCTTCTTTCATGTTCAATTACTTGATCGGCAATTTCATCAATATCTTTAGGTTTTATCCCTGCACTCATTGGATTTGTTCTTATTGCTTCATCAATCATTTCCTGTGGATAACATTTTAATAATTCTTTTTGTAAGAAGTTAGCTCTATTAATTCTGATACCTGGAACACGCAATCCTTTAACAATCACGTCCTCAATATCTATTTCGCCATTCCCGTTTTCATCCATGAAATTCACAACTTCATTCTTAGTTTTTGTAGCAATCTCTGTAGTTTTATCTTTTGCCGCTGTGGCTGCTTTTTTAATATTTTCCTCAGTCTTCTTCGCAAGCTCTTGATAGTCAACGTTCTTAACTTGATCTGCTACTTTTGAACCAGTTTCGCTTATCACCTTGCCTGCTTTAGAAGTAGCTTTTGAGATTTTATCTGTGACATCTTCGAATTTATCTGCAATCCCTCCAGCCCTATCCAATGTTGAATCCAAAGTATCAGCTAACCCCCTTAGACTATCACTAAATCTCTTCTTTTCTGTTGTTTTAGAATTATCTAAACCATCATTTTCATTTTTCTTTGTCATTATTTCCTCTCCTTTTAGAAGCCTTGCTTAATACTATTATATCTTTTATTAAACAAGTTAATCTCCGCATTAGGAGCTGTAATTTTCGCGAATCATTCTTCAAGTATCAATCGATCATCATTAAGAGAATCCTTAAATACACTCAACAATTCATTTATATCCATACCCTTCTTTGTGACTTCATCTAACTCCTTAATAACCATACCCCCATTCATAATCAAAGTACGATTACCAGTAGCTAGTGCCATCTTAAGATTATGAGTAATCATCAAACAAGTAATCTTATTCTCCTTAACTATCTTGTTAGTTAATTCCATAATCTTATCAGCCATAATAGGATCTAAAGCTGCAGTATGTTCATCAAGAAGCAAGACCTTAGGAGGCACAATAGTTGCCATCAAAAGCGTTAAAGCCTGTCTTTGACCTCCTGATAATAAACCAACTTTAGTATCCATTCTATCTTCTAAATTCAAATCTAATTTCTTAAGCTCTTCTCTAAAAAATTCTTCATCTTTCTTACTAATACAAGAGAAGATTCTCTTATTCTTATCAGCTCTCATATAAGCTAAAGCTAAATTCTCTTTAATTGTCATGTGAGGGGCCGTACCTCTTAAAGGATCTTGAAATAATCTTCCGATATACTTACTTCTTTGATAATCACACCTTTTTGTAATATCAATACCATCAAGAACAATACTTCCCTTATCTAATTTAAAATCACCTGAAATCGAATTAAATAATGTTGACTTACCCGCACCATTAGAACCAATAATCGTAATAAAATCACCAGTATTAATATCCAAATTAATATCACTTAAAGCTAACTTTTCATTAACCGTCCCTATTGAAAAAGTCTTACTTATATTATCAATCTTCAACATAAAGCCTTCTTTCTATCCTTTAAATAAGGAAGCGCTATAGCTAATGTAATTATTAACGCTGTCATCAACTTCAAACATTCAATCGGAATAATATGAGTTTGTAAGATAAAGGCATAAATCAAACGATAAATGATATTACCAATTAAACACGCAATGATATTTCTAGTAATTGACTTCTTACCATTAATAACCGTTTCACCAATAATCAAAGTAGCCAAACCAATTGTCACAATGCCATTACCCGCATTAATATCAGCACTCTTTTGAAGCTGACCTGCTAAAGCTCCGCCAAGTCCTGTCAACATATTAGACATTACTAAACCAATAAGAATACAAGCCTTAGGATTAATAGAAGATGCTGATACCATATCGATATTATCTCCTGTTGCCCTAATTGATAATCCAAGTCTTGTTGATAAGAAATATCTTAAGAGAATCATTGCTACAACTACAATTAGTACAAGTAATAACAATTTATTACCATTAAATATTGTCTTATTTCTAAGGATTGAAATATTAGAACTAAAACCCATAACCATTAGGTTAATTGTATATAAAGCAGTATTAGTGACAATTCCTGCAAGAATTGAGGGAACACCTAATTTAGTTTGAAGTAAGGCAGTAACTAAACCCGCTAAACCGCCTGATACCATCCCCATAAATATTCCAAGTAAGGGATGATTATTAAGGGTACATACAATAGAAACACACATCCCCAAGACAAAACATCCATCAGTTGTAAGATCTGCTATATCTAAAATTCTAAAACTTAGAAACAAAGCTAGGGCTACAAAAGAATAAACACAAGCTAACTCTAAAGCTGTTTCAATAATATATGACATACTTAATCCTTAATAGTTGTAACTTCAACAATTTCACCAAAGTCAGAGAAGATGTCTGGTGAAATACCTAATTTCTCACATACATCAGTATTAACTGTAATAATGCCACCAGGCACTACTTCATAATCTTTAACTTCACCACCAGTCAAAATACTATAAGCTAAATCAGCCGTTAACTTACCAAGCTCAGTATAATTAACACCACATGTCACAAAAGCACCACTCTTCACAAAAGAATCAGCACCTGTATAATGAGGAATCTTAGCATCCATAAAATCTTGAGCTATGGTTAATTCACTTGCCATAACCACATTATCAGTAGGTGTAAACACGGCATCTACCTTACTTGCGATAAGTGATGTTGCTGCCTGTTTAATCTCATCATCAGTATTACCAGTAGCCTCAACAATCTCCACACCCTTATCCTTCAGATATGCCTTAGCCTCATCAATTGACTTCTTACTATTAGCCTCAGACATTGAATACAACAAACCAATCTTCTTTGCATCAGGATTAACCTTAAAAATCATCTCCATAATTTGTTTAGTATTAAGGGCATCAGAGGTACCGGTTACATAATCGATATCAGTCAAACCAGCTGTTTCAGGATCAGATATTGCCGCAAAAACTACTGGAATATCACCATCAGAAACAAGGGTCATCGTCTGGGCTGCAAGAGTTGCGATAGGCACTATTACATCAACACCATCACTCTTTACTTGAGAACCAATTTGTTGAAGAACTGATTGATCATTTTGACCAGAATAAACATCACCATAATCAATACTTACACCATCCCTTTTACTAATCGCATCAAATTCATCACAAATAGCCTTCGCAATTTCATCAAGAGATTCATGATCAAGTTGCTTAACAACAGCTACCTTATAACCATCATCAGCCTTCTTTGAACAACCAAGTAGTGTAACTAACAACATAGCTACAAAGAATAAAGAAATAATTTTTTTCATGTGATTTTACCCCCTTCTTATCTGCATTTCCTTAAGTGCGGATAAACAAAAAACGCCTATCCCAAAGGACAAGCGTTATAACCTGCGGTACCACCTTAATTAGAAGTAAAACTTCTCTCTTAATGAAAATGCAATCACATTTCCTGCCTTGTAACGCTAGCATCGCGTCTGGAAGTACTCACAAAAATGTTTTCATCCAGCCCTCTTGGACCCATTTGCATAGCGCACATTCTGTCAATTTCCACCATCATGACTCTCTTTAAGCAGCTTTCTATGTTTGATTTCCCAATCAACGGTTTTGTTTATAATTCAAATATACGACTATTAATTTAATTATTCAATATCAACATAGATAACTTCATTATCTACATGTTTATACACTTCTTTTAAGTTACTTGTTGGCATCTCGAAACTCTCAGTAGGAATACCAGCACTACAAATATACTTATCGAAATTAAAGACTCTATTATCAACAATATACCCTACTTCCTTAGGATAAGGAAAAGGAGCGGCACAATCCTGCAATATCCATAAGCTCTTCCCTTGAGGCAATACTAGTCTTTTCACCTAACAATTCCTTAAAGAACTTACGATCAAAGTTAACACCTTCATAAGTTATGAAAGAATAAAACTTACCAGACTTAGCCTTGATAAACAAACACTTTGATTCTTGACCTGTTAAATTAAACTGTTGATCAACTCTATAAGCAGCCTCATAATCTAAAACTGGCTCATGTTCAATATATCTAAATTCTAAATTTAATGATTATGAGCTACCCAAGGCTAAAACACTTGGGCTTCTTACTTCATAGACTTATACCTTATATAGATATTTAAATTATCTAT
>CAKUTY010000108.1 GCA_934692455.1 uncultured Erysipelotrichaceae bacterium | reverse complement strand
ACTCAGGTGAGTGTTTCAAATTATACGGGTAAAAGTTTAAATGATTTTAAGACTTGGTGTTCTAATAATGGTTTAACACCAAGTGTAACTGAACAATATTCTGATAGTGTAGCAAGTGGAAATATTATTTCTCAAAATCCTGCATCCGGAAGTGTTGATAAGGGAAGTAGTGTTAGTGTTGTTGTTTCTAAAGGATCTAAGCCTGTTGAGACCAAAACTTTATTAGATATTGATGATTTAAATTCTTTCTATTTAAATGGTTCTAAATCTTTTGATGATTCAAAAGGTAAGATTTCAAACTATTTAAGCGGAGCCGGTTTTACTAATTATTCTTTTGTAGAATCTGTTGGTGATCCTCCTTTTATGATTAGTAAAATCACTGTTGATGGCAACAATCATTCTAACAAAGGCAACTATGCTTCAAACAGTGCTATTGTTGTATATATTAATAAAGATAGTAAGTAATTATGAATCGTATTAAATATTATTTTGAGCGTCTATTTGAAATAGATTGGAAGAATATGTTTAGGGTGGTATGTAAGATATCTAAAAGATGTCATAAGCCTTATATCCTTATTCTATTTGATACAATTTGGTGTTCTATTAAGTATGGTGCTGGCTATATGGATTATTTCCAATTCTTCTTTGAGAATTTAAATTCTAAACAAAGAGCCACATATATTAATCGTACTGTAAATAATAAGTATCATCGTTTATTGAATAATCGTGATTATTTCCATTTATTTCAAAACAAGCATGAATTTTTAAATACATATAAGGAATTTATTAAAAGAGATTTCTTATTGTTGGATGAATCCACTTATGATGAATTCTTATATTTTGTGAAGAAACATCCTGTATTTATCGCAAAGCCTGATAATGGCTTGTGTGGTATTGGTGTTGAACTTATTGATACTAACGGGTGTAACTTAAAGGATGTATATGATACTCTTGTTTCTAATAAACAAAACTTATTAGAAGAGAGAATAGTTCAAAACGCTGAGATGAATAAACTTTATCCTGAGGCTATTAATACTTTAAGAGTTGTTACTATTAATCGTTTTGGTAAGGTTAGCGTTCCTTTTGTAGCTTTGAGAATTGGAACGGGTGGTAGGCACGTGGATAATTTCCATGCGGGTGGTTGTTTCTCTGTTGTAGATAGTGATGGAGTTGTTAGAAAACCTGCTTTGGATAAAGAAAACAGAATCTTTTATGTTCATCCAGATACTGGTACTTCTATTATTGGATTTAAGGTTCCAATGTATGATGAAGTAATTGAACAATGCAAGAAAATGGCTTTGGTTACACCTGAAATCGGTTATACAGGTTGGGATATGGCGATAGGTGAAAAGGGTATTGATGTCGTAGAGGCTAATCAATTACCAGGATATGACATTTATCAGTCTTATCCTCATTTGAATGCTGATTTGTGTGGTTTGAAGCCACGTTTTGATGAAGCTATATTTAATAAATAATTGTTACTAGTAAATCCTTCTTTGGTATAATTTATACAGATACTTTAGGAGGATTTTTTTAATATGGGAAAAGTATTCCAATCAATGGATGGAAATACAGCTACTGCCCATTGCGCGTATGCGTTTACTGAAGTAGCTTGTATTTATCCGATTACACCTTCTTCTCCAATGGCTGAAGTTATCGACACTTGGTCAACAGAGGGCCGTAAGAACATTTTTGATTCAACTGTAAAGGTTGTAGAAATGCAATCTGAAGGTGGTGCTGCTGGTGCTTTACACGGTGCTTTACAAGGTGGTACTTTAGGTGCTACATTTACTGCTTCACAAGGTTTCTTGTTGATGATTCCTAATATGTATAAGTTAGCAGGTGAATTATTGCCAGCTGTTATTCATACTAGTGCTAGATCTTTAGCAGGCCGTGCTTTGTCAATTTTTGGTGATCACCAAGATATCTACTCTGCAAGACAAACAGGTATGTGTATGCTTGCTTCTCATTCTGTTCAAGAATGTATGGATCTTGCTGGTGTAGCTCACTTGGCTGCTATTAAGGGTTCACTTCCTTTCATTCATTTCTTTGATGGCTTTAGAACTTCTCATGAAATTCAAAAGGTTGAAGTAATGGATCAAGAATTCTTAAAATCACTTGTTGATATGGATGCGGTTGCTAAGTTTAAAGCTAACGCTTTAAACCCTCATACAAATCCAGTAACAAGAGGTGGTGCTGAGAATGATGATATTTACTTCCCAGCTAGAGAAGCTGCTAATGGTTATTATGAAGCTATTCCTGATATCGTTAACGATTATATGCAAAAGATTTCTGAGCATACAGGAAGAACTTATGCTCCATTTACTTACTATGGTGCACCTGATGCTGATAGAATTATCATCGCTATGGGTTCTGTTACTGAAACAATCAAGGAAACTATCGATGCTTTAAGTGCTAAGGGTGAAAAAGTTGGTTTAATTAAGGTTCATCTTTATAGACCATTCTCTGTTAAATATCTTGAAAAGGTATTACCAACTAGTGTTAAGAAGATTGCTGTTCTTGATAGAACAATCGAAGCTGGTGCTAGAGAACCTCTATTCTTAGATGTTTGTGATGCTTTAAGAGAACACAAAGATTTAACTATCATTGGTGGTAGATATGGTTTATCAAGTAGAGATACTGCTCCAAACCAAATCAAGGCTGTATATGATGAATTAGCTCATGATAATCCAAAAGAAGAATTCACAATTGGTATCGAAGATGATGTTACTCATTTATCACTTCCAGTTGATCCTAACTTCCATGTAGATGCAGATTACACATCTTGCCTATTCTTTGGTTTAGGTAGTGATGGTACTGTTGGTGCTAACAAGTCATCTATTAAGATTATTGGTGATAATACTGACCAATATGCACAAGCATATTTCCAATATGACTCTAAGAAGGCTGGTGGTGTTACTAGATCTCACTTAAGATTTGGTCCTTCTCCTATTAGATCTACATATTATATTAGTAATGCCGACTTTATTTCTTGTTCATTAGATTCATACTGCTTCAAGTATGATATGACTAAGCAATTAAAGGATGGTGGTACTTTCTTGCTTAATACTTCTTTCCCTAAGGAAGAAATTGCTAAGCACTTACCAAATAGAATGCTTGCAGGTTTAGCTAAGAAACATGCTAAGTTCTATATCATTGATGCTACAAAGATTTGTGCTGAAATTGGTATGGGTAGAAGAACAAATACTACTCTTCAATCTGCATTCTTCGCATTGAACGAACAAATCATGCCATATGATAAGGCTCTAGAACTTATGAAATATATGGCTAAGAAGTCTTACTCTAAGAAGGGTGATGATGTAGTTGAAATGAACTACAAAGCAATTGATGCTGGTAAGGCAGGTCTTGTTGAAGTTACTGTTGATCCTGCTTGGGCTGAATTAACATATGATGCTAATAAGGCTAATACAGGTGATGCTTACTTTGATAATCATGTATCTGTAATTAACGCATTAGATGGTTATGATCTACCAGTTTCTAACTTCTTGAAGTATGGATTACCTGATGGTTCATTACAATCAAATGTTGCATTCAAGGAAAAGAGAACTATTGCAGTTAATGTTCCTAAGTGGAACAGCGAAAACTGTATCCAATGTGGTTTCTGTGCATTTGTATGTCCACATGCTACTATTAGACCAGTTCTATTAACTGATGAAGAGATCAAGAATGCACCAAAAGAATTTGATACTATTCCTGCTATGGGTAAGGGTGTTGAAAACCTTAAGTTCAGAATTCAAGTTTCACCTGCTAACTGTGTAGGTTGTGGTTTGTGTGCTGAAGAATGTCCAGGTAAGGGTGGTAAGAAGGCTCTTGAAATGGTTGATGTTAATGAAGAACTTGAAAATGAAGTTCTTGCAGACTACATGTTCAAGGATCTAGAACCTAAGACAACTTATTATCCAACTAATACAATTAAGGGTTCTCAATTCTTAAAGCCTTACTTTGAAGTATCTGGTGCTTGTCCTGGATGTGGTGAAGCTCCTTACTATAAGTTAGTTTCTCAATTATTCGGACGTGATATGCTAGTTGCAAATGCTACTGGTTGTTCAATGATTTATTGTTCAAGTGCTCCATCTACTCCATTTGTTAAGGACAAGAATGGTGAAGGTGTTGCTTGGGCTAACTCATTATTTGAAGATAATGCTGAATATGGCTATGGTATGGCTATTGCTCAAAACTACAAAGAATCTAAGATTTTAAGCATCATGGAAGCTAACTTAGATTCTGATTGTGGTGATGCTTTCAAGAAGTATATCGCTGCTGGTAACAACAGAGATGCTCAAAGAGCATGTGTTGATGAAGTAGTAGCTGCTGTTAAGGCTAGCTCAAATCCTGCAGTTAAGGAATTATTAGAATTCGAAAGAGATCTAGTATCTAAGTCTGTATGGATCGTTGGTGGTGACGGTTGGGCATATGATATCGGTTATGGAGGTCTAGACCATGTACTTGCTAATAACGTTAATGTTAACGTATTAGTTCTAGATACAGAAGTTTACTCTAATACTGGTGGTCAATCTTCTAAGTCATCTCAAGCTGCTTCTATTGCTAAGTTTGCTGCTGGTGGTAAGGCTACAGCTAAGAAAGACTTAGGCCAAATCGCTATGGCTTATGGTCATGTATATGTTGCTTCAGTATCTATGGGTGCTAACAGAATGCAATTATTAAAGGCTCTTGAAGAAGCTGAAAGCTATGATGGACCATCTCTAATCATTGCTTACTGTCCATGTGCTGAACAAGGTATCAGATCTGGCCTTGCTTCTCAACAAAAGGTTGAAGCTAATGCTGTTAAGTGTGGTTACACTACTCTATACAGATTCGATCCACGTAAGGAACAACCTCTAACAATCGATTCTAAGGAACCAAATTGGGATGAATTTGAAGCATTCTTAATGAATGAAAATAGATACAACCAATTACCTAAGATCAGAGGTCAAGAGGCTGCTGAAGCTGCATTTGCTAAGACAAAGAGTGATGCCCAAAAGCGTTATAAGAGACTAGTTGCTCTATCTAAAGAGTGCTAATCAATCAAATAAAAGGAGTTCATTTGAACTCCTTTTCTATGTGTGCCGGGCACGGCACTAATTCAGTCGGAGTCAAACCGACCACAGGTATTTACCGCCAAGTGTAGTGAATCACAAGCTAGTATCAGCGATGATATGGGTAGAGGAAGTGGTGTAGCGATTCTTTTGAGCGTACGAACAGAAACTTGATATAAGGCTAAATGGTGGATGATAGTGCACAACAACTATAAGTCCAAAAGGTAAACGTAAAACCAAGAGAGTAAATCAAGACGTTGTGAAAGAAATAGGATTAGTGAAT
>CAKUTY010000107.1 GCA_934692455.1 uncultured Erysipelotrichaceae bacterium | reverse complement strand
GCATAATCCAGAAGTAAAGGGCAATAAAATGTCGTTATTACACCAAATTAGACCTCTTCCTGGCAATAAGGGTATTTATCTGGTAGCTGATAAAGGTCTTGATAGATATTATACTTACAAAATTGATTATGATAATAAAAAGCTTGTTTTGATTGATGATTGTAAAGTTACAGATTTTGCTCATCCAAAGTATGTTGATTTCTATGAAAAAGAAAATTTGATATATGGTGTATATGAAAAATTAGAGAGCTGTTGTATTTTAAAATACGATGAATCAGGGCACTTAGAACATATAAAGGATTTTCCTCTTCAAATCAAAGAAGCTAATGTGTGTGGTTCGGTGGATGTAATGGTTTCTCCAAGAGGAAACAAATTATATTTAGGTGTTTCCGGTGATAATGCTGAATTAAGATCAAATGATAAAAATAATAATTTATATCATAACAAGTATTTGCCTAATTATGTTGCGGTTTATGATATTGAGGATCCATTAAATCCAGTGATTACCCAATTCTTACCTTCTTATGGAACAGGCGTGAGACAAATACAATTAAGTATTGATAAATCGCATTTGTTAGTTATGAATACTGATAATAAAGAGAATGGTATTTCGTCTTTCAAAATCAATAATGACGATAGCTTAACTTATGAAAAAAATATTGATGCTGTGCATCCTGAGTGTTTAACATATTTTGAGTATTAAAGAATACCAAGAAGCATATCGCTTCTTGGTATCTAGCTTATAGGAGAATGTAAATATGAACGAATTTAGAAAAGATTTTTTATGGGGAGGTGCTACAGCTGCTAATCAAGTAGAGGGTGCTTGGAATGTGGATGGTAGAGGTATGGCGAAATCCGATGTTTCAACTGGTGGAAGTGTAAATAGTCCTCGATGCATTACTTATATTGATGAATTTGGTAATAAGTGTAAAAAGGATAGAAATGGTTTTGTTTTAGCTAAGGGTTGTCATTATGCGGTGTTTGATGGTGAATTATATCCTAATCATGAGGCAATTGATTTCTATCATCATTATAAGGAAGATATCGCTTTGTTTGCAGAAATGGGTTTTAAAACTTTTAGAATGTCTATTTCTTGGAGTAGAATATTTCCGACTGGTGAGGAAGAAAAACCTAATGAAGATGGCTTGAATTTTTATAGAGATGTTTTCAAGGAATTACGTAAGTATAACATAGAACCTCTGGTAACTATTTGGCATTTTGATACGCCATTGTATTTAGAAGAAAAGTATGGAGATTGGCAAGATCGTAAGTATATTGATTTGTTTATGAAATATGCTAAAACTGTTTTAATTGAGTATAAAGATTTAGTTAAATATTGGTTAACTTTTAACGAGATTAATTTCCCTATTCATTTTATGCATGAGGGAGCAACAGATTTTGATTATCAACTTGCTTATACAAAAATTCATTATATGTTGGTAGCGAGTGCAAGGTGTGTAAAGCTGGCCCATGAGATAAATTCACAAAATATGGTTGGGTGCATGTTGGCAGGTGTTCCTATATATCCAGGAACTTGTGATCCAAAAGATATTTTAAATGCGTATCATAAATGGGAAGCTGATTGGTATTATTGTGGAGATGTTCATTGCTTTGGTGAATATTCAAGTTTTTCAAAACGCTTATGGAATGAACATGGTGTGACGTTAGATATTACCGAAGAAGATAAAAAAGATTTAAAAGATGGTGTAGTAGATATGTTTACTTATTCGTATTACATGTCTCAAACATATACAACTCATCAGGTCGATAAGCAAGAACTTGCGTCTCATGGAATTAAGAATAAATATCTTAAGTATTCTGATTGGGGTTGGGCTGTTGACTGTGGTGGTCTTCAATATTCGCTTGAGAAAATATATGGTCGTTATAGAAAGCCTATTATGATTGTTGAAAATGGATTAGGAGCTTATGATATAGTTGATAAAAATGGTGAAGTTCATGATGAGTATAGGATTGAATATTTTAGAGAACATTTTAATGCTATGAAGAAAGCAATAGGAAATGGCGTTAATCTAATAGGTTATACTTCTTGGGCTTGTATTGATTCTGTTAGTAATACTACAGGAGAGATGAGAAAAAGATATGGTTTTATTTATGTAAATAAAAATGATGATGGTACTGGAGATTTTTCAAGGATTAAAAAAGATAGTTTTTATTGGTATAAAAAGGTAATTGAGACTAATGGTGAAAATTTAGATTAAATATGTTGGAGAAAAAATATTTATTACTTAAATTTTTAATGGACAAAAACTCTTGTGTATCTTCAAGTGAAATACAAGAGTTTTTAGGCGTTTCAAGAAGAAGTGTAATTAATTATGTTAAGGAATTAAATTATGACTTTGAATATGTAATAGCTTCGTCAAGAGAAGGCTATAGTTTGATCGATAGTATTAGAATTCAAAAATATTTATCAGAAATCAGTGATTTAGATTTTGATTATGATAAAAGAAAAAGAGAAATTGTTTATAAGACATTAATTACGAATCAAGCAATTTCTATGGAACAAATTATGGATTCTGATTACATTTCCGAGTCAACTTTTAATAGTGATATATTAAAGTTGAAAAAAGAAGTATCAAACTATAATTTACAAATAAAAATAAAAAGAGGAATAATTAGTATAGTTGGCGACGAGAATGACAAGAGAAAATATGTTCTTTCTTTGTTGAATGAGGATATAGAAAACAAGTCGTATGGATTAGATGATTTTCAAATCTATTTTAAACATATTAATTTTGATGATCTTAAAACAATTGTTAGAAGTGTTTTAGATATTAATGATGCTTTCATAGATGAGTATTCGCTTCAAAACTATGTTTTACATCTTACGATTTTAATAGAGGTTTCTTTGCAACAAAAAGAATCTTCAAATTATTATCAAGGAATAACTCGTTCTGAAACGCTGTATGGTAAAAAGGTCATAGAAATAACAAAACAGATTCATAGAAAATTGTTTGATATAGGAGTGTCAGTTGATTTTGCTGCGCTTTTAAATGTGTCTATTCTAATGTCTACTAGAGCTATAACGAAAGATTTTGAAAAAATAACATATGAAAGTTTAAATGGTGTTATATCTAAAGAAGCGCTAGATATCATTGATTTAATTGTGCTTAATGTTCATAAGTATTACAGCCTTGATTTAAGAGATGATGGTTTTAAGGTTAGATTTGCTTTTCATATTTCAAATTTAATAACTAGACTAAGAAATAATGTTAAGTTGCCAAAGGGACAATTTTCTGGAATTGGTGATGACTATAAATTCTTATATTTTTTGGCTAAATATATTGGAAGTATCATCTCTGAACAAGCTAATGTAGAAATTAATAATACAGAATTATCTTACATAGCGATTCATTTAGCAATGTTAATTGATGAGAAGAGAAACAGTAAAAAACAAGTAAACTGTGCAATTGTTATTTATGATTATTATAATTTGGGTAAAATACTTTTTAATAAGATTAAACAGGAAATTAGTTCGTTGTATTTAGTGGATATAGTCAGCGATTTTAATGATTTGAATCTTGATAATATTGATTTATTAATATCTACTATGAATGTTCCGTTTTCTATTTCGGTTCCAACTATGAAGATTGGCTGTTTACCAACAGATGCAGATATTCAAAAAATTAAAAACATGGTTGAAAGCATTGCTGACAAAAACAAGAAACAAGAAATAGAGAATAGTATTAGAAAATTTGTAAGAAGTGATTTGTTCTTTTTTGATGTTGGGTTAAAAACTAAAGATGAAGTGTTTGAAAAAATTAACAAATTATTACTAGAAAAGAAGTTTGTCAATGAAAAGTTTTATGATAAGCTCGTTGAAAGAGAAAATATTGTTTCAACTGCTATAGATGACTTAGCAATTCCACATTCTATGAATACAGAAGAAGAATGTGTTTTAAGGTCTTGTATAAGCGTTATTCTTTCAAAGGAACCGATATCTTGGGGAACTACGTCTGTAAATTATGTTTTTCTTGTTGCTTTAAAAAATGAGGATAGATCATTTTTTAAAGACGTGTTTGGCATCATAACATCTGCAATTACTGATAATAAAACAAAGAAAGAATTACTTTCATGTAATGAGTATGATTCTTTTATTCAATTGTTTGTGAATAAAGCAAGTTAACTAAAACAATAAAAATAATTAAATAAATTCAATTAAGATCGAGTAATCGGTCTTTTTTGATGGTTTTGGAAAGCTTGTATCTTGTTTCACATTATTTAATATAATATTCAAATGAGTTAAAATAAGGTGCCTGAATTATGACATTAGCTTTTGTGATGTTATAATTTATTGGTAAATATTTGTCATGACTCAGCCTTGATTTTTGAGATGATTAGTGTCGAAGTGGTATAAAAATACAGGTTCATTTAATATGGGCTAGGATTTTTATGCACTTTTGGTTGAATATGTATTGGTTAGTTGGGTCATAAAATAAGGGGGAATATGCGCAAAAAGGGTTATTTTAAACATTTTGATTTTTTTATAATAGGTGCAGTGTGTCTAATATGCACCTTTTTTCTATCTAATTGTATAAGACAATTGCCAGAAGTAGTTTTATCTTCTGAGATTTATAAATTATTATTTACTTATGAGATGTTATCATATGTGGTTATCAATTATTTTTATAATCCATATGAAGATATATTGAAGAGAAATAACTTTTCGATTTGTTATGGAATAGTTATTTTTGGCTTTTTGCAATTAGCTTTAGTTAGTGTTTTGTTGTTTGCGATAAAAGAGGGTGCAAGTATTTCAAGACTTTATGTTGCTTTACAATATGTAATTTTTGTTGTGATAACTTGTATTGCAGATATTTTGTATATTAATAGTTTAAAGAAGAAAGTTAAAAATTTTAAAGGTACTAATGGGGTTAGGGTATTAGTTGTTACTGAACCTGATAGATTAGAAGGATGTATTAAGGATATAACTATTTCTAACTTTGAATTTTATGATATTGTTGGATTGTGTTTATTTGGTGATAATAGCATAGAAGAATATAAAGGATATAAGGTTTTGTGTCATGAAGATGACCTATTATCTTATGTTTGTGCTAATTGGGTAGATAGTGTTTATTTTGAATTAAGATATGATAAGGTTCCTAATGAGATACTAAATGGTTTGGCTACTATGGGTGTTACTACTCATTTAAGGTTGTCTAAGGTTAAGGCTTTGATTGGACATGATCAAAATCTAGAGAATTTCTTGGGTGAGCCAGTATTAACAAGTTGTGTTAAGGAAAGATCTAATAAGCAAATCTTTAGAAAGGCTTTGATGGATTTTGTGGGCGGTATTATTTAATGTCATTTAGCTAAGAATGGATTATCTGGCATGTTTTTGCTAAATAAGATGATTAATCATTCTTATATGAATT
>CAKUTY010000106.1 GCA_934692455.1 uncultured Erysipelotrichaceae bacterium | reverse complement strand
AAAACATATTCCTGTTCCTTGACCTTTAAAACTTGAGCTCTAGCAAGTCTTTCCATACCAATCCAACCTGTAATCATAAGTGAAAAGATAATGGAAATAACACCCTGCGGTAGTACTAAGCCTAATAGTGTAACGACAACAAGTGTTGGTACACCATTTAAGATTTCCGCAAAACGTTGCATAAACATATCAACCTTACCACCAAGGAAACCTGATACAGTACCATAGACCATACCAATCAAGATATCAATCACAACAGCCGCAAAGGCAATTAATAATGAAACTCTAGTGCCTTCCCAAACACGAGTGAAGATATCTCTACCTTGAGTATCACTACCAAACCAGTAATAAACATTAGCTAGATCACCAGTATATTGACTAACACCCTTGTATTTACCATTAAAGATACCAATCTTCTCTAACACTGGAATTCTAGGTGTTAAACATTCTTGACCATGGATAATTGACTTATAAGTATGTCCGTTCATACCTGGACCAACTAAGGCAAAAATGATAATGATGATGACAATTATAGCACCCACAAGAGCACCCTTGTTCTTCTTAAAGTTACACCAGACATCCTTAGCATATGATGTAGCCTTATAGTTAGTATCAACTAGCTTTTCATTCTCTTCATGGGCAAAAGTGAAATCATCAGCGCTAAATTCACGATTATAAATAGTCATTATTTGCCCTCCTTACTAACACGGATTCTAGGATCAATAACTCCATATAAGATATCCACTATAAGCATCATCACAATATACATTGCCGAATAGACAAAGGCACAAGCGATTGTAACGTTATAGTCATTTTGTTGAATACCAGAAATCATAAGAGAACCGATACCTGGAATACCAAAGATCTTTTCAATAACACTTGAACCTGTCATCAGATTGACAAGAATTGGTCCCATAACCGTAATTACAGGAATCAAAGTATTTCTAAGTGCATGTTTAATTATCATCTTATAGTTCTTAACACCCTTTGATTGAATAAGTAGGATATAGTCACTACCCAAGACATCAATCATTTCAGATCTTGTAAATCTTGCAATGTTGGCAATTGGTGAAACTGACAAAGCTACTGCAGGTAATACAAGAGACGCAAAAGGTGTCTTTAGATTATATAGAATTGGAAACCACTTTAACTTATAAGCGATAAAGTAACACAATAATAAGGCACATACATAAGATGGAACTGATACACCAATTACTGAAATAGCAGAACATAAGTTATCAATCCATGTATTATGATTAAGTGCTGATAAGATACCAAGTATTAGACCAATAATAGTACCAATAATCATAGCCATTAAACCAACTAGAATTGAGATACCAAGACGATCTTTAATCATAGAACTAATTGGAAAGTTCTTGTTGATCGCATATGATACACCTAAATCACCTGTTAACATGTTCTTAACATATAGGAAGAACCTGACTATAATCGGTTGATCCAATCCATACTTTGCATATAGTAATGCCCTTTGAGCTTCTGTTAGTTTTTCATCATTAAATGGTGAACCAGGCATCTTGTCCATCAAGACAAACAATACCAGTAAGATTACTAACAGTGTTGCCAGTGACATCATTATTCTTTTAAATACATATTTTTTCATACTTTTTCCCCTTTTAAACAATTAGAGCGATTGTTAAACCGCTCTAATTATCAGTAAGTTTTTTAAATTTGTTTTACTTAACAACAATATGACGATAGTTATCAACTGCAGCAGAGTGGAATTCAATACCAGAAATGCTTGGAGAAATTAACATCGCACCACCAGCTTGGAATACAGGAACTACACCAGCATCATCTTGAACTAATACTTTCTCAGCTGCCAAGAATTCATTCCATCTTTCAAGAGCACTTACTGTACCTGATTCAGCCTTTTCAATATGTTCATCATAAGCAGCACTAGCATAACCACCTTGGTTATTAGAAGTATTTGAACTTGTAAACAAATCCATATAAGTTTGAGGATCACCATAGTCAGGACCCCAACGAGTCAATGCTACATCGAATGTATAAGCTCTTTGTAGAGTTAATCTTTCTTTCTTAGGCTTACCATTTAAGTTAACAGTGAAACCAACTTGTTCTAAGTAATATTGAATTTGTTCAGCAGCCTTAATTACTGAATCACCTTCATCTGTACCATATATTAATTCAATAGTTACATCATGACCTAATTCAGCCTTACCAGCTTCATATAATTTCTTAGCTTCTTCAACATTATAGTCAACTAACTTACCATTATCATCACGGAAGTCAGCACCTGTTTCTGGGTTACCAGCTAATTGAATTGGAACAATACCTTCAGCGGCAACAGAGCCATCATTTAACGCATTAGCGATAGCTTCTCTATCTAATGCATAAGACATAGCTTGTCTAATATTAACGTTTTGAAGATCAGTATTTGTAGTATTGTTGTTGATATTTAACAACAAGTAGAATAAGTAACCTTGTAGACGATCTACATAACCTTCTTGACCCTTATTGGCATTTACTTGTTCACCAGATAAGATAACTGTTTGAAGATTACCACTTTCATATTCTAGAAGAGATGTTTGAGTATCAGCGATGATACGGAAGACAACCTTCTCAGCACCATTTTTAGCTACATAATTATCATGATCCCAATAAGTATCACTTAAATCGAATTCAAATGAATAACCAGCAGTCCAACCTGTGAAATTATAAGGACCACAGTTCAATACGTTTTCAACAGATAATGCGTATTGATCACCACAGCTCTCAACAAACTTTTGATTTGCAGGGAAGAATGGTGGGAATGTCATAAGAGATAGGAAGAAACCAGTAGGCTTAGTTAATGTAACTTCTAGAGTCTTTTCATCAAGAGCTTTAACACCTAAATCTTCTTTAGTTAAGCCGCTTTCTGCATCATAACAGTTACCATTTACGATATTAGCTGTTTCCATAATCCAGTTATATTCACTTGCGATTTCAGGATCAACTACTCTTTGCCAACCATAGACGAAGTCTTGTGCTGTAACTGGATCACCATTTGACCAGTTAGCGTCGTCTCTAATCTTAAATGTATATACTAGACCATCATCACTAACTGTATAGCTTTCAGCTAAATCTGGAATAGGATTTTGATTAGCATCTAGTTCCATTAGACCTGCAAGACACATAGTTTGTGCAATAAATGATGTACCATCTGTTGCCACCGCAGTATCCATAGAAATAACATCCATAGAAGATACAACAGTTACTGTCTTATTATCAGTATCTGTATCACCAGTATCACCTTCTTGTCCACCACCACAACCAACTAACAGTAGCAGCGCAAGAAGTAATGTAAATAACTTTTTCATTTACATGTCCTCCCTTTTTGATGTTTTAATTTTAGTTTCTTTGAAAATATGTGTCAATAAAATTAGTAAATATTTTCATACTATTATGAAACTTCTTACATTTTACTAATTATTGAAAATATTCAGTTATTTACTTATTCTTAATGCTTTTTAACGCTATAAAAATGAAAAACATAACCACGATATGCGATTATGTTCCAAAAAATGTAAATTTCTAATCTTTTAAACAGCCAATTGGGATAACCTTTACCCCACTTTCCAAGCTATATGCATACTCACCACCAGTAATAATAATCATCAAATCAGGTTCCCTTATCGGTAACGCATCCTTCTTTTGGTTTCTCTCCTTAATCAAATCCCTAATCTTTAACAAATTCTTTTCACCAGCTTTAATACCGCTTGAACCTAATTTAATTTCAATCAGAGCATATCTACCATCTTGTAGATGTAAAACTCCATTTACTTCCAAATCATACTTATCATGATAATGAGAAAATACTCCTCTTAAGCCTGCAGAATATACTGATAAATCTCTATAAACTAATGACTCAAAGATATGACCAAATAAATCTAAATCATTATAGAAATATGATGACGACAAATCTAATGCAGCTATGGCAATAGAGGGATCAATAAACATATGTTTCTTTGGAGCACGTAGTGATTTCTCACTTCTAATTTGAGGACACCAAGCCTCATAATCCTTAATTACATATAGCTGTTTTAGTATTTCTATATAGTCATAAAATGTTGGCTCTGACATTGGATAAATCTTTTTTGCCAATTTATATATTTCATTCATTTTACAAATAGTGCCAGCCTTGCTTGCATAAGAATGAAGGATAGCTTTAGCAACCCTAGGGTTTCTTTTTCTATTATCAATCTTGCTAATATCTTCATCGCATATTTGCTTAAGATACTTCTTCGCATATAACAATTTACCTTTTTCACTATTTATATCTAAAGTCGCTGGCCAACCACCAAAACACACAAGTTCAATCAACTCTTTTATTTTTAAATCAGTTCTTGAACCAATCTTCACATCAGGATTATCAAATAATTCTTTAAGAGATATGCTTCCATTAGATTTTCCCATTTCATACAAAGTCATCGGCAACATTTCAACTTCAGCAATTCTTCCTATACCTGAATGAGAAACATCTAATTCCTTATTTGTTGAACGTGTTAAAAAGAAATCACCAAAACGGTCATTATCATCACATTCTTTTCTTAGCATTCCCCAAATCTTAGGTACATCTTCCCACTCATCAAAAAGAATTGGCATTTTATTGTTTAGAAACAAATTGGGTGAAGTATCTGCAACCGATAAATAACCATCTCTCTTTGTCTTATCATTAAAATCGATCACAGTATTGCATCTTTCTTTAGTGGTTCTAGTCTTACCACAACCTTTTGGCCCAACTACACTAACAGCCCCAAACGCCTTAACCAAGCTATCTAATTTACCATCAATAATTCTTCTTATATATTCCATGATTTCCTTATATATATTCTATTATATTTAAGTATTTCTCTCTATTTTATTTTAGTAAATCTCTTATATTTACTCCGTCATTTGGCCTAATTAAAAGGGCTAACAAGAGCCCTCATAATTAATTTAAATCTAGATACTTCCTACAACCCTTAGTAGTCAACCAACGATACAACAAGATACTTACAATAAGAGTTACCAACATCCAAATCGAATAATAGATTGTGATATCCCAGCCTTGTTTCATTGTAACCATACTAAGCGCAATAAACATAATTGGATATATCCAGCCACCAATTGCTGCCAACATAGAACAGCCACTTTGTTTAATAACGCTTATTTCATTAGTCCAATGTAGTGTCGGCATCAAGACATTTAATGTTACATTCATTAAAGAATAGAAGATTCCCGCAATAAGTATTGCCAACAATATAATTGGATTAATCTTTAATACCACACAAACAATTAAACATGTAATAAGTGCGGGTATTATTGTCAACATTGCGTGGAAGACTACCTTAGACAACAAGATATCCTTGGTATCTACCGGCAAAGACTTAGTTATCCAAATATTCTTGCCTTCTAA
>CAKUTY010000105.1 GCA_934692455.1 uncultured Erysipelotrichaceae bacterium | reverse complement strand
GTTAAGAAGCTATTAACACAAATAAGCAAGGCAATATATTTTAAACAAGCAACAATATAACCAATAGACAAACCATCATCCATAATATAATCGATAGTAGCTCCAAATAGAATTGGAATATATAAAGTCAAGACAACAGTTAAACAAGACAAAACAATACTTAATAGTAGTAATAAACGATACTTGCCTAATTCTTTCAATAATTTACTTAAAGTAGACTTCTTATTCATGACTTGCCTCCTTCTCGAAAGGATATTGTGAATAATAAATTTCTTTATAAAGTTCACAAGACTTCATTAACTCATCGTGATTTCCAAAACCAACTAACTTACCATCATCCAATACTAAAATCTTATCAGCATTCTTAATAGAAGAAGCACGCTGTGATACATTGACGATAGTTTTATTTAAGGTCTTTAAAGCCATTCTTAGTTTAGCCTCAGTTTGATAATCTAAAGCACTAAAAGAATCATCTAGAATCAAAATATCAAAGTCTTTACATAAAGCCCTGGCAATAGACAATCTTTGTCTTTGACCACCAGATAAGTTCTTACCACCCTGCTCAATCATATGATCCAACTGTCCCTCTTTATTCAAGACAATCTCCTTAGCCTGGGCAATATCTAAAGCCTCCCACATCTTTTCTTCACTTACATTAGGATCAGCCATTCTTAAATTATCTCTGATACTCTCTTTAAACAAAGCAGCCTTTTGAGGAACAACACTAACTTTATTTACAAGCTTTTCCTTAGCATAACTTTTAATATCCACACCATCTAAATAAACAGTACCAACACTTGGATCATAGGCTCTATATATCAAATTCACAAGGCTTGTCTTACCGCAACCTGTAGGACCAATAATACCTAGGGTTTCTCCCTTATTAATTGAAAAACTTATATTCTCTAAACATGCTTCCTTACTGTTGGGATATGTAAAGGTTACATGATCAAATGTTAAGACGTGATTATTCGGGCTCGAAACTGGGCTCGAAACTGGGCTCGAATCTAGGCTCGAATCTACTGGACTCGAATCTATATCCAGAACTTTTTCTACTCTTGAGAAACAAGCTAAAGACTTATCGATAGTAATAATCAAATTAGCCATCTTAACAAGCTCAACTACAATCTGAGCCATATAGTTATATAAAGCTACCACATCACCCTGAGCTAATCCATACATTCTAACTTCAATAGTTCCTGTATAAATAAGAATAACCGTAGCCATATTAATCAAGATATAAGTCAAAGGATTAGTCAAAGCACTCAAGAAACCAACTCTTTGATTCCTTCTAGTCAACAAATCATTCTTATCTTTAAATTCATTAAACTCTTTATCCTCAATCCTAAAAGCCCTAATAACACGAATACCACTTAAGTTCTCACGCGTCTTACTTAATAAACCATCTAAGGCAACCTGTACTTCCTTAAATAAGGGAATACTTTTAATCATAATTAAAAAGACTACAAGACATAATAAAGGAATAATCACCGCAAAAATAAGAGCACACTTAACGTTGATAGTAAAGGCCATAATCATTGCCCCAAAGACAATAAAAGGACTTCTTAAAAGTAAACGAAGAGCCAAATTCAAACCATTTTGAATCTGATTAGTATCTGATGTCAAACGAGTTATTAAAGTATCCTGACCTATCTCATCTAGATTTTGATAAGAAAAACTTTGGATATGTTCAAATAACATTTGTCTTAGCTTTGTAGTAAAGCCAACCGAAGCCTTAGCCGCAAAATATTGAGCCACAACACTACAAGCCAAGCCAATAACAGCCAACACAATTAGTAAGATAAACATCTTAATGACATAAGTAAAATCATTATCATTGATACCCTTATTGATAATACCTGCAATAACAAGTGGTACAAACAAATCAAATAAAGACTCTAATAATTTAAATAAAGGAGCCAAAATAGACTCCTTTTTATAATCCTTAATAAGTAATTTAAATCTATTCATGAAACAATTATAAGCCTAAGACTTATGATAATAGTCATAAAGTTCGTTCTTAGAAACCTTATACTTGCTGGCAACCTCACTAATGGCAACCTTAGTCTTTAGACCATTATCAACTAGATTTTGAACCTCCACCTTTAAGGTTTCGAGCCCGATATGTGCTTCCTCATGTTTATATCCTTCGACTAAAAATACAATCTCACCCTTAAGATCACCGATATTAACAAGCTCACTCAAGTTACCCCTAATATATTCCTCATGAATCTTAGTTAATTCTCTAGCTATAACAGCCTTTCGATCACCAAAGACCTCATAAACAAGCTCAACCGTCTTCTTAATACGATGAGGTGCCTCATAGAAAACAATCGTATATGGAAAATTCTTCAACTCTTCCAATTCCTTTTTAGCACTACTAGACTTAGAATTTAAGAAACCATAGAACATATAATGATTAACCGACAAGCCAGAAGCCACCAAAGCATTTAAACAAGCATTAGGACCACTTACAGTGTTAATATTAAAACCCTTTTCGATTACCTCATTAACCAAAACATAACCAGGATCTGATATCAAAGGATAACCTGCATCAGAAACCAAAGCTACATCATTACCCTTTTCTAGATATTCAATAATGCTGCCACTGGCAATTTCTTCATTATAGTTATGATAACTAATCAAAGGTGTATGAATATCAAAGTGACTTAATAACTTCCTCGTATTTCTTGTATCCTCACAAGCGATAACCTTAACACTTCTTAAAGTTTCTAAACATCTATTAGATACTTCGTTAAGATTACCGATAGGAGTTGCAACCAAAAAAAGAGTAGCCATTAGTTACCCTTCTTTTCATTCGGCTTTAAAACCTTACCATTCTTCAATAAATCATCTAATGAAATGAAAATAGCATGTTCACGATTCTCAAGCTTACAATTACGCACAATAACATTCATAGAAGTTAATTTAAACTTCTCACCCTCATATTCAATATAAGAATTAAGCTTAGGTAAACCTTTCTTAAGATCCTTATAAGCCTCATCCTCATACTTTAGACAACACATTAAGTTGCCACATTGACCAGATAATTTAGCTACATTTAAAGCCAATAATTGATTCTTTGCCATATTGATAGAAATGCGATCAAACTCACTAATATAACGAGCACAACACAATTCCCTACCACATGGCCCAATACCAGAAACAATCTTAGCCTTATCACGAGTACCAACTTGTCTTAAGTCAATACGACATCTAAAGATAGAAGCCAAAATCTTCAATAATTCTCTAAAATCTACACGATCATCAGCCAAATAAATAAAAGTAATCTTACTTCTATCTAAAGTATATTCAGCCGAAATAACCTTCATACCAAGTTCTAACTTATCAGCCTCATTTTGACATCTTTGTTTAGCCTCTTTACAATCCACAATATTCTTCTCATATTGGATTTCATCTTCCCTAGAAGCTTTTCTCAAAATTGGCTTAATTTCCATAGAAACATTAGGCTTATCAAAAGGATCGGCGATAACTCTGGCATACTCGACACCCCTTTGAGTCTCGACTATAACGCCATCACCATTGACAATACTATTATCAGTTGTTGAAAAAGTATATGTTTTATTGGTTGCCTGAAATCTAACAGACAAATATTTCAAAATTTCACTCATACTACTATGATATTATTGAAAACGCAATTTGGTCAAACAACAATTGTCTATTTACAGGATAATTACAGCGTTCCTTAGCCTTCAAGAAAATCTCTAACAACTTAGAAGGATTATGCTTATTTATCATCGTTAAACAATCATCATATTCATGATCACCAATATTCTTAAAAGACAAAGCATCCTCAATCATTAAAATCATAATATCTAAATAATAATCACTACACTTCTTAAACAAATCCTTAGAAACACAATTATAGAATTCTAAAGAATATAAAACTGGAATATACTTTAAATTATCCAAATTATCGATTGTCTTAAAAACATATTCCTTAGCATTCAAATAAGCCTCGTCATTTAAATCTATTTCACTTTGATCATGCTTAATATTGCTCAAGATATAAGCATCCTGATACTCAAAACCCTTCTCTTTATATTCATTAATCAAATAAGAAAAATCCCTAGTCATAAAAGGAAGCTTCTCACATCTAGACACAATCGTATCCAATAAAGTATCCATATCATCACTGATAAAAATACCATAAACATCATCACTACTTGGCTCTTCCATAAACTTTAGAAGCATATTAACAGCCTTAAGTGAAGCATTATTAATATTATCGATAATATATACTTTCTTACTTCCTTCAAGTGAAGTACGTGAAAACTCAGACATGATATATTCAATATCATCCACTTTAATAGAAGACTTTCTACCATCAACATAAATCACATCAAAATACTTATTATCCTTAATACGTAAACAAGTATTGCACTCTTCACACGCAAAGCCTTGTTTATTCTCAATGATACTTTGAGCCAACAAAAACGCAGTCTCCTTCTTTAAGGGATTAACCTGCCCATACAAAAGATAACACTGCGCTAAACGGCTATTCTCTAAATCATTCTTTAAGCTAAGATAAACAATAGGCTCCTTAGCCTTTAAGACATCCTTAACCATTAATATAATCCAAAATTACATCAAGACAATCTTTACTGACCTTATCAATACTATTAGTCGCATCAACTACCTTAATATTGTCCTTATATAATTCTAGAATCTCCTTATAACCCTCATTAACTAAATGATGGAAATTATCAGTTTCCCCGTCTAAACGATCCTTACTAGATCTTTGATTAATACGCGCATGACCAGTTTCCTCATCCACATCAAGATAAATAGTAATATCAGGCTTACAACCATCAATCGCAAAATCATTGATTGCCATAATGCCATCATAGCCAATACCCCTTGCCTTGCCCTGATAAGCAAGCGAAGAATAGACAAAACGCTCACAGATAACAATCTTATTCTCTTTCAAAGAAGGAATAACCTTCTCCACCAAATGTTGTCTTCTACTGGCTGCATAAAGTAAAGCCTCAGTCTTAGCATCCATGGCAGTATTTAAAGGATCCAAGATAATATTTCTAATCTTCTCTGCAATCTCAATACCACCAGGCTCTCTTGTATGCACAATATCAAAACCCATATCAGTTAATTTCTGACAAACTATATCACAAATTGTTGTCTTACCAGAACCATCCGGTCCCTCAAAGACAATAAAACATCCATTCTTCATCTAATTTAATTTCTCCGGTTTAGGCTTAAAGGTTTTATCAAGAGCCTCAAGAACCTGTCTTTTAATCTCTTCATACTCATCATAAGTAATATCACCCATAGGATTTAATACCCTAATAGAAGCACTAGGCATCTTCTCAACCAATGAATCATATTCCTCACTAGTCAACATTACATACTTAACACTGCCTTCTTCTGTTATATAAACAGCATCATCTTCATTACTATCGAGTACATCAAAAC
>CAKUTY010000104.1 GCA_934692455.1 uncultured Erysipelotrichaceae bacterium | reverse complement strand
CAAACTATGACAAAGTAAAAGATAGAGTACCCTATGTATTAAAGAACATTAACAAGTTCTATAAAGAAATAGAAGCTAATAAAGACTTAATTAAACAAGTATTCTCATACAAAGACATCGAGGAAAACAAACTAATGTCAGCCATGTTAACACTTGAAGAAGGAGATGTCATCAACGATGACCTAGACATCCTAGAACTATATTATCGACTAGGTGTTAGAATGATTGCCCTTACTTGGAACTTTAAAAACAGTATTGGTAGTCCAAACTTTACCCCAAATCCTGACCGTTACCAAATGTTAAGAACATTAAACACAACTGATGGTTTAACACCATTTGGCAAAGAATATATCAAGAAATGTAATGAACTAGGCATCATCATCGATGTATCCCATTTAGGAGACAAGGGCTTTGAAGATGTACTAGAACTATCAACAAAACCAATAGTAGCATCACATTCTAATGCAAGAGCTATTTGTGATGTTGCCCGCAACCTAAGTGATGAAATGATTTTAAAACTACACAAAAACAATGGTGTAATGGGCATGAACTTTTGTGAAGACTTCATCAGCAACGACAGTAATGGTAGTGTTGAAAACATCATCAAACACATCGACCACATCAAAGAGCTAGGCTGCATCGACAACATTGGCCTAGGCAGTGACTTTGATGGCATCAAGAAAAGAAAAGAAATGAGTGACTGTTCCCAAATGTATATGTTAATAGATGCTTTAAGAGAACACGATTACTCAGAAGAAGAAATAGAAAAGATTTGTTATAAGAATGTATTAAGAGTATACAAAGAAGTGCTTAAATAGGCACTTCTTTTTATGGTATATATGCCATATAATTATGTTATGAAAACATTTATTGACATGCTAGAAAAACAATTAAAAGATGAAAAATTTAGAAAAGAATACGAAGCTATTCAACCTGAAATGGATATTATTAAAGCTCTAGTGGATGCAAGAAATTCTTTAAATCTCACACAAAAAGAACTAGCTGAAAGAACAGGTATTAATCAAGCCGATATCAGCAAAATAGAAAACGGAACCAGAAACCCTTCTCTTAATCTGCTAAAGAGATTGGCTGATGGCATGGGTATGGCTCTTAAAATAGAATTTATCCCTAAACAAAGAATACAATGAATTTTATGTCATAACCCTTGGCTTTATATCCCAAGGTTTTTTTAATTCGTAGTCTTTCATATTTATTTGAAATACGGCACTTTTAGAAAATTGCCGTATTTCAAATAAAAAGACTCAAAAGAGTCTAATTATTTAGTACCGAAGATTCTATCACCAGCATCACCAAGGCCTGGAACGATATATCCGATTTCATTTAATTTTTCATCAAGTGCAGCCAAATAAATATCTACATCAGGATGAGCAGCCTCAACAGCCTTAACACCCTCAGGTGCCCCAACAAGACATACTAGCTTAATATTCTTAGCCCCTCTTTTCTTAACGATATCAAGAGCCGCAATAGCACTACCACCTGTAGCCAACATTGGATCTAAAACCATAACATTCGCATCATCCATCTTAGGGAACTTAGCGAAATACTCAACTGGCTCTAAAGTCTCTTCATTACGATATAGACCTAAGAAACCAACCTTTGCGGTAGGGATTAAATCTCTGATACCATCAACCATACCCAAACCAGCTCTTAGAATTGGAACCAACACAACATCCTTAGCAAGCTCAGTAGTATGGCAAATACCCATAGGTGTCTCAACATCCTTAGGTTGTGTAGGTAAATCTCTAGATACTTCAAAAGCCATTAGAGATGCGATTTCACTTAATTGTTGTGCAAAATCCTTAGTTGAAGTTGCCTTATCTCTCATCAAAGCCAACTTATGTGTAATCAATGGATGATCAAATACAGTTAACATAATTTCCTCCTGTTTATCTTTAACAATTATATAAAAGAATGTGCCATAAAGCACATTCAATTAAACTATTTGCCATTATAAGTAAAATAATGATTATTCTTTAAAATATCTAAAAGCTCAACTAAATTATCAACACAGGCATTAGGACTTAAAGCCTTAACTTCCTTAGCCTTCGCCTCATTATTAATATAAGCCACCGTATAAGCCCCAAAAGCCTTGCCAGCCAAGACATCAGCCTTAGAATCACCAACCATAATAAGATCTGCACTATTCAATTTATACTTCTTAGTAATAATAAACAAACCCTCAGGATCTGGCTTAGTAGCACTTACATCCTCAAAAGACAAGACCACATCAAACAAGCCATCAAAACCGCAAATCTTTAAACACTCCTCAACAGAAGGTTTAGTACGTGTTGTAAGAATAGCCAAATGATAACCATCATCCTTTAGTTTATTTAAAACATCTAAGGCATTAGGCATCGGCTTTAAAGACTTCTTCAATTCTTCCTTATTAACACTACGATAATAATCAACAAGCTCATCAGTATTCAAATCAGGAAAATACTTCTTAAACATATCATTCAAAGGTGGACCCAAAACCTCAACTTGCTTATCGGCAGTAAAATCATTCTCGTTACCATACTTCTTAAAAGTAGCCTTATAAGACTTAATAATCGCCTCTGTAGAATCCTGAATAGTACCATCTAAATCAAACACAATAGTTGGCTTTTCATAAAATAAACGATCATACAATCCAAAATATAAAAGTAATCCAGCTATCACGAATAAAATCGAAGTCACTTGAGCTGTTTTTAAACTGCCCATAAATAATGAATCGGTTCTTCCAGCCTCAATAAAGAATCTTACAATACCATACCAAATCAAATAGGCACCGGTTAATTGACCTCTTTTCGTAGCTGTTTTACGCAAAACAAAGTTAATCAAAATAAAACCCAAGATACACAATACAGACTCATAAAAGAAAGAAGGTACATAATAATGACCATTTATATGCATACCATCCTTTAAAAAGAATAGAATACCATCAAAATAAGACTCACTAACCTCAACTCCATGACACTCTTGATTGACAAAATTACCCCATCTGCCAATACCCTGAGCCAATAAAACAGTAGGAACAACAGAATCAGCCACCTTAATAAAAGGTGCATTATACTTCCTACAAACCATAATTGCCGCAATTAAGCCAAAGACAAAACCGCCATGGAAAGCCAAACCACCATCCCAGATACGAATAATATTAATAGGATGGCTAAAATAAAAACTAAAATTATTAAAGACACAATACCAAAGTCTAGCCCCAATGATACCGGTCCATAAAATAGTCATAAACAAAGTATCAAAGAAATCATTCACATCAATATTACGATATTCTCTTAAATTTCTCTTAGCGAAATAATAAGCCAAGAAAGCTCCCGAAACAATTAAAACAGCATACCACTGTATTGTCACATTACCAATCGCTAAAAAAGTTGTACGACTTGGAAAAAACTGCATATTCTACCTCTTATCTAAAATCTCATTAAAGATTGCATTCTTAAACTCTTCGTTTGTATCAACACCCTGTTTCTTCATAATATAGTTAGTAACAGCCGTCTCTACAATAGTTGACATGGACTTACCCTCAGTAACTGGAATCTCCAACAAATTCTTCTCAATACCCAAAAGTTTAATTGTCTTCTCATTCGGATTCAATCTATCACAATTAGACCTTAAATATTGATCCCTGTTAACCAACTTAATCACAAAATCAACATGACACTTCTCAAGGAAACAATGACCACCAAACATGATATTAACATTAACGATACCAATTCCTCTTACCTCCAACATTCTCTTTAGATTCTTAGGAGCTGTACCATAGATAGTCTTATTAACCTTAGAAACCTCAACCAAATCATCAGCCACAAAAATATGGCCCCTCTTAATCAAATCCATCTCAAGTTCTGACTTACCAATGCCACTATCACCCATAATCATGACACCAATACCATAAATTGACATCAATCCTGCAAAAACTACATCAGACTCAGCCAAACGACTAGACAAGAAAGAAATCAAATCAGTAGACAACTCATAAGTCATACCAGGAAACTCGAACACTGGGAAATTCTTCCTAGTAGCTACTTCCAACAAAGCAGCAGGTGTCTTAAAACCATTAGTCACGATAATACAAGGTGTATATGCATCAGTTAAAAAATCAAAACGATCAAGTTGGGTATCATAGTCTAAGGTCTTCAAATAATTTTGTTCCTTAGTGCCAATAATAACAACCCTCTTTAATTCAAAATCGTCCTTATAACCAGACAACTCCAAACCAGGTCTATTAATATCTGGTGCAATCGTCCACCTATCTAAAGACTCATCATTACCACATACTTGATTAAGATTAAAGAATTCCTTAATCTTCCTAACTTCTACCTTTTTATTTAAATCAGCCATTATATACCCAACACCTTCCTTAAATAGATACCTGTATAGCTATCCTTGCAATCACAAACTTCCTCAGGTGTACCAGAAACAAGTAATTCACCACCCTTGGCTCCACCTTCCTTACCTAAATCAATTATATAATCTGCACACTTAATCACATCAAGATTATGTTCAATAACAACAACCGTATCACCATTATCCACAATACGATCAATAATCTTAATAAGCTTAGCAACATCCTCCATATGCAAACCAGTAGTAGGCTCATCCAAAACATACAAAGTCTTACCAGTAGCCTTCTTAGAAAGTTCACTAGCTAGCTTAACACGTTGTGCCTCACCACCTGATAAAGTAGTTGCGCTTTGTCCTAATTCAATATAACCCAAACCTACATCATATAAAGTTTGTAACTTATTCTTAATCTTAGGATGATTCTTAAAAAACTCTAAAGCTTCCTTAACCGACATCTTCAAGACATCATAGATATTCTTACCCTTATAGTAAACCTCTAAAGTCTCCTTGTTGTAACGCTTACCATGACACTCCTCGCATTCAACATAAACATCTGGCACAAACAACATACTAATCTTCTTTACACCATCGCCCTGACAACATTCACATCTACCACTTGCTACATTGAAAGAGAAACGACCCTTATCATAGCCCCTCTCCTTTGCATCAGGACAAGACGCAAACAAATCTCTAATATCATCAAACACACCGGTATAAGTAGCCGGATTAGAACGTGGTGTTCTACCAATTGGATCTTGAGAAATAGAAACAATCTTATCAATACTATCCAAGCCAGTAATCTTTTTATGAGCACCAGGCTTAATTCTCACCCTATCCAAAGACTTTTGAACACCCTTAGTCAATATCTCATTAACAAGCGTTGACTTACCAGAACCACTAACACCCGTAACACAAATAAACTTGCCTAATGGGAAAGTAACATCAATATTCTTTAGATTATGCTCACTTGCCCCAAAGACCTTAATAACCTTGCCATTACCTTTTCTTCTAGTAGCAGGCACATTAATCTTCTTACGACCACTTAGATACATACCAGTCAAAGACTTATCAGAAGTAAGAATCTCTTCAGGAG
>CAKUTY010000103.1 GCA_934692455.1 uncultured Erysipelotrichaceae bacterium | reverse complement strand
CCCATCTTTAGATGAACTTAAAAATTTGACTAAACATCTTAACTTAGAAAATTATATTTATTTCATGGGTAAGCAACCATTTGATGAAGTTGTTAATTATTACAAGGCTGCTGATGGTTTTATTAGTGCTTCAACTAGTGAAACACAGGGCATGACCTATATTGAAGCTTTATCTAGTGGTTTGCTAGTGTTGGCAAGACATGATGAAGTTTTAGAAGATTTGATTAAAGAAAATGAAAATGGTTATTTCTTTGATAAGGATATCTATGAGGCGATAGAAAAATTTGATTCTTTAAGTAAGGATGAATTAAATAACATGAAAGAAGTCTGTATGGCATCAGTAGATTGTTATGATGCGGATACCTTTGGAGCGAGTTCAATTAGAATTTATGAGGAAGCGTTAGAAGATTATAAATACTCTTATGTGATTGAAAAGACCACATTAAAGGATAATTGTGTAGAATTAACTTTAAGAGATTTTAATGATGATAATGAAAAACTTACTATTTCAATGGATACTTACGCCAATATGGGTTTAAGAAAGAATAGTCGTTTTTCTAAATTAAATTTTAATGTCTTAAAAGAAATGGAAGTATACGCTCTAGCTTATCGTTCTTGTTTAAAAAGATTGGCAAATTCAGACTATTCTATTGAAATGATGTATTCATACTTATATCGTAAATATGAATTGAATAGGGATAGGGCTTCTTTAATTATTGATGAACTAATTGAGAAGGGCTTATTAGATGATTATAGATACGCAAGTGGTAAGGTTAATTCTTTAAGGGCTAATCTATATTCTAAAAAGAAGATGGCGATAAAACTTGCACATGATGGAGTGTCTGATGAAATTATTGATAGAGTTTTAGTTGTACAAGATAATGATGAATTAGCATTAGCTATAAAGAAGGCTAATAAATACTTAAATATCATTACTAATAAATCATATAATGCAAAGAAAACCGCAATAATGGGTAAACTTTTAAATGATGGTTTTGAGTATAATATTTGTAAAGAAGCTATGTCTTCTCTTGATTTTTCTACTTCTTTATTGCAAGAAAAGGAAATTATTAGAAAAGAAGCAAACAAGGCTTTGAAAAAGTATTCTAGAAAATATACTGGAACTGATCTTAGAAATCATATTTACTTAAGTTTAGCTAATAAAGGCTTTGGCTATGATGATATATATGCTTTGATCAATGAAATGGAGTTATAAACATGGAAAAGATTTTGGTAAAAGATTTTAAAGAAGGTGAACATGTTAATACAAACCTTCTAGTCTCATCTCTTGTAAAGGGTGTAACTAATACCGGTGCTCCTTATTTGTCTTTGGTGCTTCAAGATAGTTCTAAAACAATTGATGCGAAGATGTGGGATGTTAAAAGTGAAGTTGAAAAACTTTTGTGTTCTGGCAAAGTATTTAACTTTGATTTAGAAATTAATATGTATCGTAATAACTTACAAGCTAAGGTAATCAAAGTATTACCGGTAAGTCAAAACGATATCGATATGTTGGATTTCGTTAGTGCTTCTCCTATTCCTAGGGATGTTTTAAGGGAGAATGTTGGCGATGCGGTAAATATGATTAAGAACGATAATATTTCTCGTATTGTCATCGCTATGCTTAATTATTATGACAATGATGTATATATTTATCCTGCTGCCAGCAAGATTCATCATAACTTTATTGGTGGTTTAGCTACTCATATGTCGGGTATGATTAAGTTGGCAAATGCCTTATGCGATATCTATCCCAGCGTTAATAGGGATTATTTATTGGCTGGTGTTATCTTACATGACTTAGGTAAGATTGAAGAATTTGTGAGTCCTTTTGTCTCTGAATATTCTACTCAGGGTAAATTATTAGGTCATATTTCAATCATGGATGCCAGACTATTAGAAGTTGGCAAGCAATTAAAACTAGAAGATAGTGAAGAATTGATGTTACTAAGACATATGATTTTAGCTCACCACGGCCAACATGAATATGGTTCTCCTGTTTTACCTGAAACGTTGGAGGCAGAATTATTGACTTATATTGATAATATTGATGCTAAGGTTGAAATTATCAATAAGGCTTTAGTTGATGTTAAACCAGGTGAATTCTCTGCTAGAGTATTTGCCATGGATAATCGTTGTTTCTATAAGGCTAAATAGTTATGATACTTACAATCGATTATTTATTGGCTGATAAGAGTTATCGATTAAGTGGTGATATTGATGAAAAGATAAGTGAACAAGATGATAATTTAGCTTATCTTGTTGATGTTACTGACGATAGGATTACTTTGAAGTTATATCCTAAGAAGAAATTAATTATACAAGAGGTTTCATTAAGAAACCCTTTTGTGCTTGAAGAGGATGATCGCATTTTCTTTAATGGTTATCAAGATTGGACTTATTCTTATGAAAGTGATAAGAACACTAAAAATCCTGGTATCAATGAAGTACCATTTAAGTCATTCACTTTAAAGAAATATCATTTTGATCGCTATGGTGATTATAACTTTGCGGAATATCCAAACATCGAAGGTTATAATCATGGTTGGTCATATTTATATGTAAGAAATAATGATGATTATAAATTACTTGGTTCTTTAAATGAAAATTTTTGTTTCACCCGTTTTGTCTATGATCATGATCAATTAATCATCATTCCTGATTTAAAAGGCTATGAATGTTATGATTCTTTTGTTGCGCTAGATTTTTGTATCTTAAATGGCAAAGAAGATGAAGTATTTGATAAGTACTTTGAAATGTTGAAGATTGATAAACCGGGTACGGGTACGGGCACGGGCACGGGCGCGAACCCTATTACTGGCTATACTTCTTGGTACAATCACTATCAAAATATCACAGAGAAAAAACTACTTAATGATTTAAGTGGTTTGAGTGATGTTGATGTTTTTCAAATTGATGATGGTTATCAAACTTATGTTGGTGATTGGCTAAATATTAATACTAATAAGTTTCCAAATGGCTTAGAAAATATAGTAAATACAATACACGATAAAGGTTTTAAAGCCGGTATTTGGTTGGCGCCTTTTAGCGCAGAAAAGAAATCAGATATTTATAAAAACCATAAGGATTGGTTGGTTAAAGATGAAGCTGGTAATCCTTATGCCTGTGGTTGTAACTGGAGTACTTTCTATGCCTTGGATATTTATAAAGTAGAAGTAAGACAATATTTAAAACAAGTCTTTGATACTGTTTTTAATAAGTGGGGCTTTGATTTAGTTAAGCTTGATTTCTTATATTCAGCCTGTGTCTTAAATAGGAAAGATAAACCTAGAGGTTTAATTATGGCTGATGGTATGAACTTATTAAGACAATTATGTGGTGATAAGTTAATACTTGGCTGTGGGGTACCTTTAGCTTCAGCTTTTGGCAAAGTAGATTATTGTAGAATAGGCTGTGATGTCTCATTAAAGTATGACGATGTTTTCTATATGAAACATATGCATAATGAACGTAATTCTACTAAAAGGACAATGGTTGATACTATTTTTAGAAGACAACTCGATGGTCGTGCTTTCTTGAATGATCCTGATGTTTTTATTTTAAGAGATAAGAATGTTTCTTTGACTAAGGAAGAAAAGGAAGATTTAGCTATTATCAATGGTTTATTTGGTTCTGTTTTATTCACTAGTGATGATGTTGGTGAATATGATGAATATAAATTATCTTTATATAATAAAGTTAAGAATTTAAAAGGTAAGGCAAAAGCTATTACTTTAAACAATAATGTTGTTTGTGTCAAATATGAGGATGGGGAAGTAAGGATCGAGTTATGAGAAAGTATTTAAATGACAGCTTTTATTTTTGTGAAGAATTCAATGATGACTTTTTAAAAGGAAAGGGCAAGTATTCTAAGGTAAGAATACCACATACTTTTAAAGAGATACCTTTTAATTATGTTGATGTTAAGTCTTATCAAATGACTGCCGGCTATAGGACTAATATTAAGTATCTAAATTCTTATAAAGATAAAAGGGCCTTTGTGGTCTTTGAGGGTGCGGCTCATAAGAGCGAAGTTTATTTTAATGGTGAACTATTAAAGGAACACGGTTGCGGTTATACTTCTTTTAAGGTTGAATTAACTGATTATTTAAAAGAAGGAAATAATTTATTAGTTGTTAAGTTAGATAGTCATGAGACCTTAAATATTCCACCGTTTGGTCATTCTATTGATTACTTATGTTATGGTGGCATTTATCGTGATGTTTATTTGGATATAGTGCCTAATGCCTTTATTGAAGATGCCTATGTTGCACCTGTTAAAAATGATGATGGCTATTATTTAGATATTTCTTTAACTGTTAATGGAGCAAGCGAGGATGATCTTGATGTAGATGTTTTGGATAATGGTGAATCAATTTATTCAAGCACTTATGAATTATTAGATAACTATACTATAAAAATGGATAATGTTACTGAATGGAATTTAGATAATCCTAAGTTGTATGAAGTAGTGTTAAAGCTTGGTAAGAGCGAATATAGGGTTAATGTTGGTTTTAGAACTATTGAATTTAGGGCTGATGGTTTCTATTTGAATGGTCAAAGAATCAAATTAAGGGGTTTAAATCGTCATCAAAGTTATCCTTATGTTGGTTATGCAATGCCTGATTCTATGCAAAGAGAGGATGTAAGAATCTTAAAAGATGAATTGGCTTGTAATATTGTAAGAACTTCGCACTATCCTCAAGCTCATAGTTTCTTCGATGAGTGTGATAAAAGAGGTTTACTTGTATTTACCGAGATTCCTGGTTGGCAACATATTGGTGATAAGAAGTGGAAGGAACAAGCTGTTATCAATACAAGAGATATGATTATTGAATATCGTAATCATCCAAGTATTATTATGTGGGGTGTTAGAATCAATGAATCACAGGATGATGATGAATTCTATACTAAGACTAATGAAGTGGCTCATTCTTTGGATAAGTATCGTCAAACAGGTGGTGTTAGATATTTAAGAAAGTCAAATCTTTTAGAGGATGTTTATACTTTCAATGATTTCTCTTTTGCGGGTAATTTTAAACAAGATGGTATCTTGGATAAGAAGGAAGTTACTCCTGATATGAATAAGGCTTATTATATTTCTGAATATAATGGTCATATGTTTCCAACGAAGTCTATTGATGATTATCCTCATCGTAATTTGCATGCGCTAAGACATATGCAAGTATTAAATGATATCTATAGAAAAGATGGGGTAGCTGGTGGTACTGGTTGGTGCATGTTTGATTATAATACTCATGCAAATTTTGGTTCTGGTGATACTATTTGTTACCATGGTGTAATGGATTTCTTTAGAAATCCTAAGATGGCAGCCGCTGTTTATGCAAGTCAGGGTGATGATGTACCAGTGCTTGAAGTTTCTTCTTCAATGGAAATAGGTGAGTATCCAGGTGGTGTTAATAAGGATGTTAAGGTTTTCTCTAATGCAGATTCGATTAAACTTT
>CAKUTY010000102.1 GCA_934692455.1 uncultured Erysipelotrichaceae bacterium | reverse complement strand
AAGCTGAAATTATTAAATGTAGAAGGTCATTATGCGCGTAGTTGCTGGTAAATATAAAAGATCAACTTTATTAACACTAGATTCTTTAGCTACTCGTCCTACTAAGGATATGGTTAAGGAAGCTCTGTTTTCTTCTATTTATGTAGAAGATTCTCTTTTCTTAGATTTATTCTCTGGTAGTGGCTCTATTGGTATTGAAGCTTTATCAAGAGGGGCAAGGGATGTTGTCTTTAATGATTTAAGCAAAGATGCAGTTAAGATTATTAAAACTAATCTTTCAAAGTTTAAAGAAGATAGAAGAGTCTATAATCTAGATTATTTGTCTTGTTTGAATAGATTAGAGGGAAATAAGTTCGATTATATATTTGTAGATCCTCCCTATGCGTTTGAAGAATATGAAAGAATATTTGAGACAATTGATAACTTAAATCTATATAACAACGATTGTAGAATAATAGTAGAAGTAAAGAAAGAAAAGGAATTAGCTGATGAATTATTTTCTTTCGAGAAATATAAGGAAAAGAAATATGGCATAAGTAAGTTGCTGTATTATAGGAGGAAAGATGTCTAACGCAATTTATCCAGGTACTTTTGATCCTATTACGATGGGTCATTTAGATATTATTGAAAGGGCTGCTAAGACTTTTGATGAAGTATATGTAGCTATTATGGTTAATAAGTCTAAGGTATGTACCTTTTCTCTTGAAGAAAGAATAGAATTCATTAAGAAGTGTACTGCTCATATTCCTAATGTAAAGGTTGTATCTTCTAATGGTTTAACCGTTGATAAGGCCAAAGAACTTAACTGTAAGGTTATAGTAAGAGGCATTAGAGCGGTTACTGATTATGAATACGAATTAGCACAAGCTACAAGTAATTTGATGCTTAATAGTGATATTGAAACATGCTTGTTTGTAGCTAAACCTGAGTTGTCTTTTTTGAGTTCTAGTATCGCTAAGGAAATCGCTTCTTTTAATGGTGATATTTCTAAGTTTATTCCTGATGTGATTGCCAAGGATGTTATTTTAAAACTGAAAAAATGATGAAACCGTTTTCTTGTAAAAAGGAACCGTTTTCATGAAAAAACCTATTGTATTTCATTAAAAACTCTCTAGAATATCAATTGTTCAAAGGAGGATTTGAATATATGAAATATGAATTATTTGGTAAGTCACCAATCGGTAATATCGAGTACTTAGGTACTTATGGACATGAAGATTTGTTGTTAGAAGCTTGTGACCAATATGAAGGCATGGGTTATAAGACAATTAAGTATTGCGTAGTTAAATAAATATTATGATGAAGCTGGATGTTCCAGCTTTTTCTTTTGCTCATTTTAAAAAAATGTGGATAACTTTTGATTATTTGACCACTTATCCACAAATTATTCCCATAATGATCTCAAGGTATTCTTTTATTATCAGGTTTAGTCTATATTGAACATACAAGGAGGGATTATAAAATGAATACTGTTGAGTATGAATATTGATTTAATAAGAAAACTATACTTAGAAAGATAATTATTAATGCGACTATTGACACCATATATGACACCATGTATAATTTAATTGCATATAGATTGGAGTATGCAAATGTCTAAATGGGATAAGTTAATAGCACGTATCTGCAGCTTATCTAATGATTTACGTTTTGATCAAATTGAAAAGGTTTAATAAGTTGTGGTTATGAGGTGAATTCGCCTAGAGGTGGAAGTAGCCATTATACTTTTAGGAAACTAGGTTGCATGCCAATTACAATTCCAAAACATGAACCAATCAAGAAGGTGTATGTTGAAATGGTTAAAAAAGTAGTAGAAAGCGAGGATAGAAAAAATGAAAAGTATAGTTGATTATATGTCTTTGCCATATCGTTTAGAAATTGTTGAAGATAAAAGCGAAGGTGGTTATGTTGCTTCTTATCCTGATTTGCCTGGATGTTTAACTTGCGGAGAAACTATTGATGAAGTAGTAAAAAATGCTAATGATGCAAAAAAAGAATGGTTATTAGCAGCAATCGAAGAAAATATTGATATCCCAGAACCTGATACACTGGATAATTATTCTGGACAGTTTAAATTGAGAATGCCAAGAAGTCTGCACAAATCTCTAGCTAATCATGCTTTAAGAGAAGGCATTAGTATGAATCAGTACTGTTTGTATCTACTATCAAAAAATGATGGTTTATCATTAAAATAGGTGTTTTATATGGATTGTTATAGAAGCTCTTTCGAAACTTTTAAGAGTAATATATGCCATGAAGTTAAGGAAAAAGGTGATATCCAATTTCTTATTGATACTCTTGAGAGTAATCGTATTAGAGAATTGTTTGATAAAAAATGGTATCTAGAAGCACTGTATTTATTGAGTATGACTGATTACCTTTCTAATATTAATGATGTACCAATTTGTACAAATTATAACGATATTAGGAAATGTAAACTTAGTAAAATAGTATATCCTACTGGTATCCTGATTAGAGCAGCCGTTTCAAATGATGAGAGTGTTAAACAAAGAGCTTTAAAAGAGGTTATTCCCGAATTTTTAAGGTTTAATATCGTTGAAGCTGATATAAGAAACGTTGTATAGAATCAAGGTTTAGATGGCCTTGATTTTTGTTTGAAAAAAAATTTAAAATATTTTAGCACTAGTTGTTGACAAGTGCTAAATATGTTGGTAGTATATTAGCAGAAGTAAGATAAGAGTGCTAAAGGAGGTGGCAAATATGATGACGCAAAGAATGATTGAAATATTAAAAGCTATCATTGATGAATTCATCAATACTGCTGAGCCGGTTGCCTCTAAGACGTTAGTAGAGGAGTACCACTTACCTTATTCTAGTGCCACTATCAGAAATGATATGGCTATCCTTGAGGCTGAGGGTTATCTTGAGAAACCTCATACTTCAGCTGGAAGAATTCCTTCCAATAAGGGATATAAATATTATTGTGAGAATCTATTGGACAAAGGTCTTGATGATAAAGTTAAATATGAAGTTGCAAACATCTTCTCTGATTCAACAATGAATGTAGAAGATTGTGTGAAACAGTCATGTAGAATGATATCGGATATGACAAATCTTACAAGTGGTGTGTTGGGTCCTAATGCGAACTTACAAACACTTGAGCATATAGCCTTGTTTCCATTAGATGATAAAACAGCGGTTTGTGTCTTTGTGACCAACACTGGTCATACAGAAAATAAGACATTTAACTTTAAGGATAGTGTTTCTGCTGAGGATATCAAGACTTGTACTGATATCTTAAATGACCGCTTGAAGGGAACACAAATATCTGATTTAAAAGAAAAGTTAGAGTCAATTAGACCAATTCTTGTAAACAATGTTAAACGCCATGAAATGTTGTTCAATGCGTTTATAGGAGCCTTTACAAGATTTGCGAGTGAAAAGTTATATTTCTCAGGTACTTCTAATTTGATGTATCAACCAGAATTCTCTGATACCGAGAAGCTTAAAGAATTAATCAAAATATTTGATGATCCAAATAAGATTAAGGAAATTGTTGCAGAAGATAATGGCGAAAATCAAGTTACGGCTATTATGCCAAAGGGTACTGAACTAATATGGAAAGATGATATGGCTATTGTTACTACTGATGTAAGACTTTCTAAGAAAGAAATTGGTAAGTTGATGGTCATGGGTCCTAGACGTATGGAATATAATCGTGTGTTATCATTGATGTCGTTGATTTCTAAGGCTTTGGATGATATCTACAAGTAGAAAGGAAATTCATGGAAGAAAATAAAGATTTAAAAGAAGAAGTTAAAGAGGAAGAGGTTGGACACGAATCTGGGCTCGAATCTGCTGAGCACGAAACTGAGACTGAAGAAGAAATCGAACCTAGCGCAGAAGAAAAACTTCAAGGTGAGATTGACGACTTAAAGGCTGAAGTTGATCGCTTGAAGAATGCATACGCAAAGGCTTATGCGGATACAGAGAATGTTAAGAGAAGACTTCAAACTGAGGCTGATACAAATAAGAAGTATCGTATACAAAGTTTTGCGAAGGAAATACTTCCAGCTATCGATAATCTAGAAAGAGCGTTGGCTGCAAGTGATGAAAGTGAATCGCAATTAAAGAAAGGTGTTGAAATGATCTATAATCAACTAATCAAATCTTTAAAGGATGAGGGTGTTGAGGAAATAGATTGTTTGAATAAAAAATTTGATCCTAATTTCGAACAATCAATCATGATTGAAAAGAAAGAGGGAGTTGAACCTGGTGTAGTAATTGAAGTACTACAAAAAGGTTATATGTTAAAGGATCGCGTATTAAGAGCTGCGATGGTAAAGATTAGCGAATAAATTTAGGAGGAAATGAAAAATGAGTAAAATTATTGGTATTGACTTAGGTACAACAAACAGTTGTGTTAGTGTTATGGAAGGTGGCGAAGCTAAGGTCATCACAAATCCAGAAGGTAATAGAACAACTCCATCTGTAGTAGCATTCAAGGATGGTGAAATCGTAGTTGGTGAAGCTGCAAAAAGACAAGCAGTTACAAATAAGGACACAGTATCTTCAGTAAAAAGATTAATGGGTTCTAGTGAAAAGATTAGTGCAAACGGTAAGACATATACACCACAAGAAATCAGTGCTATGATTCTTCAATATTTAAAGAAGTATGCTGAAGAATATCTTGGTGAACCAGTAACAAAGGCTGTTATTACAGTTCCTGCTTACTTCAACGATGCTCAACGTCAAGCAACTAAGGATGCTGGTAAGATTGCTGGTTTAGATGTAGAAAGAATTATCAATGAACCAACAGCTGCTTCTTTAGCTTTCGGTATTGATAAGACTGATAAGGAACAAAAGGTTCTAGTATTCGACTTAGGTGGTGGTACATTCGATGTTTCTATCATTGATATGTCAGAAGGTACATTTGAAGTATTAGCCACAGCTGGTGATAACCATTTAGGTGGTGATGACTTCGATAATGTTATTGTTGATTGGATGGCTGATGAATTCAAGAAACAATACAATATTGATTTAAAGGCTGATCGTATGGCTCTTCAAAGAATGAAGGAAGCTGCTGAAAAGGCTAAGAAAGATTTAAGTGGTACATTACAAGCTCACATCTCTCTACCATTCATCTCAGCTAACCAATCTGGTCCATTACACTTTGAAACAGATTTAACAAGAGCTAACTTTGATAAGATGACTAAGTTCTTGGTTGATAGAACAGTAACCCCAGTTAAACAAGCTTTAAAGGATGCTGGTTTAAGCGCTAGTGACTTGGATCAAGTATTACTAGTTGGTGGTTCTACAAGAATTCCTGCAGTTCAAGAAGCTGTTAAGAAAGAATTAGGTAAGGAACCTAACAAGTCTGTTAACCCAGATGAAGTAGTTGCGATGGGTGCTGCAATTCAAGGTGGTATCTTAGGTGGTGAAAATCCTCATGATGTATTATTACTAGATGTTACTCCATTGTCTTTAGGTATTGAAACATTAGGTGGTGTTATGACTGTATTAATTCCACGTAATACAAC
>CAKUTY010000101.1 GCA_934692455.1 uncultured Erysipelotrichaceae bacterium | reverse complement strand
TTCTCATACTCCCTAATACTATCTTCCTTAACATTTCTTAAATCACTAATATCCTTAGTCAACTTGTTTATATCATTATTCATATTATCGACATCATCTTGGATACCTTTTACCTCTTCTCTTAATTGACTGTGGATATTCTCTTCCAATAAAAAACGATGACGCATGTAAAAAGTAAACGTCACCGTAACAATCAATATAATAATTTCCAAAGCTATCAGAACCTTCTTCATCTTCTCATAGCCTTCAAAGCTTCCCTTTTCATTGACTTAAGTTTATCATCCTCACGCTTATCGTAAAGAGTTTTGCCCCTACAAAGCGCAATCTCAAGCTTAGCCCTACCATCCTTTAGATAAAGTCTTAAAGGAATAACCGTCAAACCCTGTAACTTGGTCTTAGTATAAAGCTTAGTAATTTCATACTTATGTAACAACAGTTTTCTATCCCTAGTCTCATCATGATTAAAACGATTGCCATGATCATACTGGGCAATATTCATTCCCTTAATATAAGCCTCACCCTTTGAAAAAGAAACATAAGACTCCTTAAGCTGAACCTTACCCTTACGAATAGACTTAATCTCCGTACCAAGTAAACTTAATCCAGCCTCATACTTATCCAATATTTCATAATCATGGAAAGCCTTCTTATTTACACTAACTTCTTTAATACCCATAATAAAAAATAAAAGGGTCCTTTATTACCCTTCTACAACTCTAATGATAATCACTAACACAAAGAATAGAATTCCAAGTGCCATAGTAACATTTGATATTACTTTCTCAGGGCCTCTCTCCTTAACATTTTGGAAAAGTCCTAAATCACCTGATCCCGTAAAAGCACTCAAGCCATCAGACTTACCACTCTGTAATAAAGAAATAATAATAAGTAATATTGAAATAACTAATAAAATAATTCTTAACATAATTCACCTCTTTAAAGCGCGACAATATTTTACTACATAAAAATATAACTGTCTATTGTTTACTCGCATTCCTCATTTTTTTCTTAAAGCTCTGTTTTGTCATTTTCCTCTAATTTGTTAATACCGCTATCATCAAGTTTTTTAAGCGATATTAATTGTGTTCTAGCAAGGTTTCTTAACTCCACCATTCTTTCTTTTTGTTCTATACCTTTACCAATAAGAACCGCATTATAACTTTCCATATTTGCGAGCACCAATAACTCATTTAAACTTGCATAGTCTCTCATATTGCCTTTTAAATCCTGATTCTCTTCTCGCCACTCTTTAGCGGTTTTATTAAATAATGCTACATTTAGCATATCCGCTTCACTAGCATATTTGAATGATAATTGTTCATTGGTCAAATCTTTAAGAAGGTATTCTTTTATTGCGTCGGTATGAATTTTATAATTAATCTTAGAAATCTCTCTATGAATATTCCATGATACAGATAGTTTTGAGTTTTCATCAGTTTTTAATCTCTTATAGTCTTGGACTATATAAAGCTTAAATTCTGGGGATAGCCATGAAGCAAATTCCATAGCTATATCATAGTGAGCATATGTTCCTCCATAGCGTCCAGCTTTTGATACTATGCCGATAGCATTAGTAGACTCTATCCATTTACTTGGGGTCATAGAAAATCTATTTAAACCTGCTTCATTTCTAAACGTGTCGAATTGCACACGGGTGAACTACTCACCACTTATAGAAGTGGGAGCTTCTTGTTTCATAGACTGTTGCTTATAATAAGTCTTACATAGTCTCCACAAGCGTAAATTTGGCTAGTTCCTAGCCTATAATTCTAATATTCTTATTCCTTCATTTTTAATGTTAAGTGCAGCATTATAATCTCTATCAATTACAGTATTACACTTATCACAAATATAGACTCTTTGTCCTAAAGGAATTGATTTAACTTTGTTACCACAACAACTACATGTTTTGGTTGATGGATACCACTTATCTACTTTAACTAGTTGACCACCTTTTTGTTCAAGCTTATATTTAAGAAGCTCACGAAAATAACCATAACCGTTGTCCATGGTAGCTTTACCAAGTCTTAGACCTTGTGAGATATTTTTCATATCAATATCTTCAACAACCACAACATCATAAGTATTAGCTAACTCTCTTGATTTCTTATGAAGAAAGTCTTTTCTTTGATTAGCTATTAAGGTATGAACCCTATTTACTTTGTTTAATTGTTTAAGATAATTCTTAGACTTAGTTTCACCCTTATTAGATCCTATTTTTCTAGATAATCTTTTCTGTGCCTTTATTAATTTAGATTGGTTTTCTCTATAATAATGAGGCATATCACATTTATTATTATTAGAATCTACATATAAAGCATCAGATGAATAATCTAAGCCTATAACCTTTTCTTTATTAATAGTTTTATTAATAGTATCTTCATTGTATTCAAAAACAATTGAAACATAATACTTGTCTGCTTCTTTTGAAATAGTCGCATTACATAACTTCCAATTATCTTTTGGATGACGATGAAGTTTAATCTTAACTTTACCAACTTTAGGTAATTTAATAAAACCATCACTTAGAACTATCGTATTACCTTGATTATTAGTTGTATATCTTTCCTTAGCCTTATGCTTTGACTTGAACTTTGGAAAACTATTCTTTGTCTTTCTGTTTTTATCAAAACAATTCTTAAAAGCACCTTGTAAGTTTAATTGCACATTAGCTAAAGCTAGACTATCTACTTCTTTAAGATAAGGATAATCTTTCTTATACATAGCTGGAGTAAACATACCAAAAGTATTTGTTTGTTTATAGTTTTCAATCTTATCATTTAACATAAGATTCCATACTTTACGACAACAACCAAAGGTTTTTATAAATAATTCTTCCTGTTTTTTATTAGGATATATACGATATTTATAAGCTATATTCATCATTAATATTATATCGTGTATCAATACAATTCATCCCACTACCTTAGAGGTAGGGGATTTCTTGTGATATTTTGTTAAAGCTATTGAAAACGCAAAAATACACAAGTTAATTAGTTCTTGTCTATAACCCTAATTAATTGTGTATTTTCATTTAACTATTGGATTCTACGCCTGCCTTATGCACCAACTTCTTGCACTTTCTTTCAAACTCACGACGCTCCATCATAATAACATTACCACACCCTTGACACTTAATCTTAATATCAGTGCCCACTCTAACTATCTGCCAATAGCTAGACTTCTTACAAGGATGATCCTTCTTCATCTGAACAATATCACCTAACGCATACTCGCTTATCATAACATTTCCTTTGAATCCATAATAATTGTTATAGGACCATCATTCAATAATTTAATCTTCATATCAGCACCAAAGATACCATTTTCAACTTTATAATCTTGTGCCAATGCTTCATTAAAATAATCATACATCTTTGTAGCCTCATCAGACTTCATTGCGTTACAGAAAGAAGGACGATTACCCTTGCTACAATCAGCATACAAAGTAAACTGCGAAATAGAAAGAATATCACCACCAACATCCTTAAGCGCAAGATTCATCTTCCCATCAGCATCATCAAACACCCTAAGCTTCTTAAGCTTATTAGCCATCTTATCTATAATTTCCTTTGTATCACCATCACAGAAACCAACAAGCACCATAAAACCTAAACCAATAGCACCTGTTACCTCACCATCAACTGTACAACTCGCTTCACTAACTCTTTGAACAACTAAACGCATAACTACTTCTTAAAAATAAATAACTTAGACAAAAAATAATTTGACACAATAACAATCACTTGCCCAGCAACCTTAACCACCATTGAATCGATATGCATAAGGTTAATTCCCACAAACAAAATAATCTCCTCAACAACCAAAGTTAACAACCTAGCTGAGACAAAAGAAGAAATCTCTTTAAGTAAACCAGCCCTATCATTTACCTTAGACTCAAAGACATAAAGTTTATTAGTAACATAGGCAAAACTAACAGCTAAAACCCAAGATATAACATTCGCAACATGTTCATTCAAACCAAGGGTCTTATTAAACAAATAAAACGTAATAATACTTACAAGGAAAGTACAGCCACCAAAGAAAAGATAACTGATCACTTCCTTGTACTTAATAAATAATTCTTTAATCTTAGACATACCACTATTTTAGATATTTAAAACCATTAACGCAATATTAAAATAAATCGCCAACGAACAAGCATCCGTAATAGTAGTAATCAAAGGCGATGCCATATAAGCTGGATCCAAATGAATCGCCTTAGCAAGTAGTGGCAAAAAACAGCCAAGTGACTTAGCCAACACGGCAGTCAAACATAAGGTGCACGCAATAACAATCGCAATACCCAAATCATGATACTGGATAAAAATACGGATGCCATTAACAAGACCCAATGTAACACCACACATTATGCCTATTCTTGCTTCCTTCCACCAAACCTTAAACACATCCTTAGGCTCAATCTCATCGGTAGCTAAGGCTCTAATTACCATGGTAGAAGCTTGCGAACCACAGTTACCACCTGTATCCATAAGCATTGGAATAAATGAAACAAGAAGAGGGATAGCAGAGAAAGTTACCTCATAATTAGTGATAATCTTACCAGTAATAATAGAAGACAACATCAACACCAACAACCAAACAATTCTATTCTTATATTGAGTAATTACTGATTCCTTTAAGTAGTCATCCTCAGAAGGAGTCATCGCAGCCATTATCTCGAAGTCTTCCTCATTCTCCTCACTCATAACATCCATCGCATCATCGACAGTAACAATACCAACAAGTCTATTCTCATTATCAACAACAGGAAGTGCCAAGAAGTCATACTTATCAAACATCTTCGCAACCTCTTCCTTATCCTCATTAGTAGTAACTGTAATCACATTATCTTCCATGAAATCATTAATACAAGTATCATAATCACGCATCAACAATTCCTTAACTGTTGTAACCCCAATCAAACGACGATCAGCATCCACAACATATAATGTATAAACAGTCTCCTTATTCAAACCGATTCTTCTAATACGATCAAAACATTCCTTAACAGTTAATCCTGACTTGATATCAACATACTCAACTGTCATAATTGAACCAGCTGAATCCTCAGGATACTTTAAGATTTCATTAATAGCCTTTCTCTTAGTAGGACTAGCATTCTGTAAAACCTTACTAACTAGATTTGCCGGTAACTCATCAATCAAATCAGCCGCATCATCAATATATAGTTTAGACACAATAGCAGCCACTTCTTGATCACTAAGTGTCTCAATCAACTTCTCTTGAGTATCGGAATTCATATAAGAGAAAATATCAACAGCCTCATCCTTTTTAAGCAATCTAAAAACAACCGCCAAATCCTCTTTAGACAACTCATCTAAACACTCGGCAACATCTGACTCGTTTGACTCATTTAAAAGCTTTTTCAATTCCTTGAAATTGCCTTCAGACAACAATTCAAAAACCTTTTCAATCATTATTCTTCCTCCTTTATTACAAGAAGAAAGAAACAGAAGAACTACCTAACACTCGGGTGTTCATCTGTATCTTTCTTATTTAAATATTCA
>CAKUTY010000100.1 GCA_934692455.1 uncultured Erysipelotrichaceae bacterium | reverse complement strand
ACACTATCTTCCTCAAGATTTAGGACCATTCCATATACGCCACCTGGAAACTCCAAAAGTTCACTAGACATGGCATTTTCAAGTCCTTGGATAATGGCAATACCATCACCAATTTTAACGATAGTACCTACATCGTCGGCTTTAATTTCAGCACTATAATTCTCAATTTGTTTCTTAATTAAAGCACTAATTTCACTTGCCTTAAGCTCCATAGACACCATCCTTTCTCTTTAAAATCTCTTCCATCTGTTTAATCCTTTGTTTCATCGTGTTATCGATTACCTTTTCTTCAATAGTCACACGGAAACCTGAAATAAGGTCCTTATTGATTCTTGGCTTTAGAACTACAGTATATTCACCATCACTTAAGGCTTTCTCAAGTTTCTTAATTGACTCTTCATCTAGTTCTCTAGCCGTTTCAATAATGCCTTCTTTTATCTTTAATTGTTCGTTACAAAGCTTATGAAATTCATCAAAAATGTCATCATAATAAACCATGCGATCTTTATCAATAAGCAAGAATAAGAAATTCAAGACATATTGATCTACATGCTTATCAAATGCATTCTTAACAAGATCTTTTTTCTCCTCTTTAGAAACCTTATAGCTTTTTATAAAAGGAAGCACATTAGATTCATCAAAAGTTACCTTAACAAAATCAATTTGTTCCCTATATTCAGCTACCTTATTTTTTTCAAGTGCTAAAGAGAAAAGTCCTTCACCATAACGCTTAGCTAAAACACTCATTTCTTCTCTCCAATAAAGTCTTCAATAGCCTTCTTATCATCGCTAGAAGTAGCTTTATCTTGCATAAGTTTACTAACAGCAGCCATCGCAACATCGACCATTTCATCGTGGATTCTATCTTGAGCATCCCTTTCTTTTTGTTCGATTTCCTTATCAGCCAAAGCCAACTTAGCACTAGCCTCGCTATTAGCCTTATTAACAATCTCAGCTCTTAGATTTTCAGCCTCTTTACGAGCGCTCTCAACTATTTCGCCAGATCTGTTACGAGCATGTTCCAATTCTTCCTTAGCCTTATCAAGTTCAACAGAAGCATCTTCTCTTAACTTTTGTGAAGACATAAGATTTTCATTCATCTTATCTCTTCTTTTAGCTAGAATGTCTCTAGCAGGCTTCCATAATAACTTCTTACATAACAAAAATAGAACCAACGTTGAACAAAGCTGGACAAGCATCGTAATCCAATTGGGAAATAGTACACCTTGAATATCAAAAGTCATCTCTTACCCTTTTGATCCTTAGTAAACGAAAATCAACAATAAAGAAATTAATAGACCGTAAATAGCACAAGTTTCTGAAATGGCAGCACCAACGATTGCTTGTGATCTAATCTTATCAGCAGCATCTGGGTTCTTACCAATAGCTTCTACAGCCTTTGCACCTACGTTACCTTCACCTAATGCAGTACTAAAACCTGTGAATACTGCGATAGCAGCAGCGATTGCGATTAATCCTCTTTCTAATTCCATAAATAAAACCTCCTTATTTTTCTGGCAATTCTTTTCCGATAAATATAATTGTTAAAGACGTAAAGATAAACGTCTGCAACAAACTAGAAATTAAGTCAAAGTATGAATGAAGCGCAGGCGCCAAAACAACACCCACAAAGTCAAATTTTCCAATTACAGGAATAAGACTAGATACATACCCTGAGAACGTATAGAACAATGTCATAATGATCGTTCCCGCTAAAACATTAGCGAAAAGACGCATTGACATAGAAATAACTGGTGAAATCTTACCAATTATGTTCATTGGTAAAAATAAAAACATTGGTTCAAATAAGCCCTTAACATAGTTTTTAATACCATTGTACTTAATACTATTTACTTCAACCATCGTGATAGTAATAATAGCTAAAGTCAAAGTAACTGAGAAGTTCCCAGTAGGAACAGCTTGGTTACCAAACAATCCTGATATTGAAGACAAGAAGATATAACCCCATAAGTATCCAACATAAGGACCTAAGTAATCAAAAATCTCATCATTAACGTCAGCTTTAACTGAATTATCTACCATTTCAACAGCAGTTAGAGCCAATAATACCAGTCCCTTTGGCTCTGAATAGGGATCGAATTCTCTAAGTGCCTTATTCAGTATCAACAGAATAACTGCTAAAATAGCTGAAATAATAAGGATAGAGAATACGTGTGCTTGAATTGTAATAGTCATTTTTTAATAACAGCCTCGATAATCAATTTAACCTTAATAACAAGTAAGCCTACTACTACCCCAATATAATTAAATATATTTGGTAATAAGAAGCTAATAACAAGAGGAACAGCTAATAAGCTTGTGCTAAATAGTGCTCCTAGAACCACCCAAGAGTTGTAATGTTCTAGGTGATTATAACGATATTCAATTAGGCGATAATTTAGGAAAGAAAAGGTGAATCCTAGTAACACACCTAATGAAATCTTATAGTCTATAAGTAAAAAGATGGCTGCGATTAATAAACTTAATACAAGCTCACTAAAAAAACCTCTTTTACTCATGAACGTATTATAGCACAAGCTTTTTCATCATGTTTTCTAATAAAGTGCCAAATATGCGCAATTTTACATATAAAAATGTTAATGTCAAAAACAAGTCATATTCCCCTTCCTTATTATTTAATATAGGTTTTTATCTTTTTTTACACACAAATAACAATAAAAGATTTAAGAATATTGATATAATGAATAAGCTAATTAAAGAAGGAGAAAAAAATAGATGAGCAAGAAATATGTTTATATGTTTGCAGAAGGCAATGCAAGCATGCGTGAACTTCTTGGTGGTAAGGGTGCTAACTTAGCTGAAATGTCAAGTCTAGGACTACCTGTTCCTTTTGGTTTCACAATTTCAACTGAAGCTTGTACAGCTTACTATGATGACGGTAAGAAAATTAACGACGACATCATGGCTCAAGTTAAAGAATCTTTAGCTAAACTTGAAGAACAAGCCGGCAAGAAGTTAGGTGATGAAAACAACCCTCTTCTTGTTTCAGTTAGATCTGGAGCAAGAGCAAGTATGCCTGGTATGATGGATACAATTCTTAACCTAGGTATCAATGATAAGGTTGTTGAAACAATTGCCGAAAAGACTGGTAACAGACGTTTCGCTTATGACTCTTATAGACGTTTCATTCAAATGTTCTCAGACGTTGTAATGGAATTATCTAAGAAGCGTTTCGAAGAAATTATCGATGAAGTCAAGGAAGCTAAGGGCGTTAAGCTTGATACTGAACTTGATGTAGCTGATATGGAAGAATTAGTTAGAAGATTTAAGGCATTCTATAAGGAAAACTTAAATGAAGACTTCCCTCAAGACACTAATGTTCAATTAGAAAGAGCTATCGAGGCAGTATTTAGATCTTGGAATAACCCAAGAGCTATCTTCTATCGTAAGGAAAATGATATCCCATCTTCTTGGGGAACTGCAGTTAACGTTCAAATGATGGTATTCGGTAACATGGGTGATGATTGTGGTACAGGTGTTGCCTTCACAAGAAACCCAGCTACTGGTGAAAATAAGTTATTTGGTGAATTCTTAATGAATGCTCAAGGTGAAGACGTTGTTGCTGGTGTTAGAACTCCACAAACAATCGATCAACTTAAGGAAGTTATGCCTGAAGCTTATGAAGAATTCAAGAAGATTTGTGATACTCTTGAACATCATTACCATGATATGCAAGATATGGAATTCACTATCGAACATAAGAAATTATTCATGTTACAAACAAGAAATGGTAAGCGTACAGCTGCTGCTGCATTAAAGATTGCTTGTGACATGGTTGATGAAGGTCTAGTTGATACCGATAAAGCATTATTGATGGTTGAGCCTAAGCAATTAGATTCTCTATTACACCCTCAATTCAATGCTGAAGCATTAAAGAATGCTACTCCTATTACTAAGGGTCTAGCTGCTTCTCCTGGTGCTGCATGTGGTCAAATCGTATTCTCAGCTGAAGATGCTAAGGATGAACATGCTAAGGGTAAGAAGGTAGTTCTAGTAAGACTTGAAACTTCTCCAGAAGATATCGAAGGTATGGCTGTTGCTGAAGGTGTACTAACAGTTAGAGGTGGTATGACATCTCACGCTGCTGTAGTTGCTAGAGGTATGGGTGAATGCTGTGTATCTGGTTGTGGTGATATTAAGATCAACTATGAAACTAAGACATTTGAATTAAATGGTAAGACATATCATGAATTCGATTGGATTTCATTAGATGGTACAACAGGTTGCGTATATGGTGAAGCTATTGCTACAGAACCTGCTACAATCTCTGGTTACTTCAAACGTTTCATGGACTGGGCTGATGAAAGAAGAGATTTAAAGATCAGAACTAATGCTGATACTCCTCGTGATGCTAAACAAGCATTAGAATTCGGTGCTGAAGGTATTGGTCTTGTTAGAACTGAACATATGTTCTTCGAAGCTACTAAGATCAAGGCTATCAGAGAAATGATCGTTTCTAAGACTGTTGAACAAAGAAAGGCAGCTCTTGAAAAAGTATTAGCTTTACAACAAGCTGACTTCGAAGGTATCTATGAAGCTATGGAAGGCAATCCAGTGACTATTCGTTACTTAGATCCACCTTTGCATGAATTCGTTCCTACAGGTGAAAAGGAAATCGTTGAATTAGCTGCTGATATGAACATGCCAGTTGATGAATTAAAGGCTATTATCGCTAATTTACATGAAGTTAACCCAATGATGGGTCATAGAGGTTGCAGATTAGCTGTTACTTATCCTGAAATTGCTGAAACTCAAACTAAGGCTGTTATCGGTGCTGCTATTAACACTCAAAGAAAGCATCCAGATTGGAATGTAGTTCCTGAAATCATGATTCCACTTGTTGGTGATGTTAAGGAATTAAAGTTTGTTAAGGATATCGTTGTTAAGACTGCTCAAGAAATGATTGCTAGAAGTGATATCAAGTTAAGCTACCATGTTGGTACTATGATTGAAATCCCTCGTGCTGCTATCTTAGCTGGTGAAATCGCTAGAGAAGCTGAATTCTTCTCATTCGGTACAAACGACTTAACACAAATGACATTTGGTTTCTCAAGAGATGATGCTGCTAAGTTCTTAGGTGATTACTACAACGCTAAGATCTATGAACAAGATCCATTCCAAAGAGTTGACCAAAGAGGTGTAGGCGTACTAGTTAAACTAGCTGCTGACCAAGGTAGAGCTACAAGACCTAATATCAAGTTAGGTGTATGTGGTGAACATGGTGGTGATCCTTCTTCTATCGAATTCTTCCATAAAGTTGGATTAAATTATGTTTCTTGCTCACCTTATAGAGTACCTATCGCAAGACTTGCTGCTGCTCAAGCTGCTATCAAGTTCCCTAGATAGTCAATAAATAGTTAAAGCTCTCAATCAAACGAGAGCTTTTCTTATGTAATTTTTTACTTTTTATAATGAAATAATGTTAAAAATAAAATCTCCTCATTAATATGAAGAGATTAAAAATTAAAATAAATCACTATGAGAACCTGTTCTAATTAATTCTAAAATTAAAGTATCTTTACAAA
>CAKUTY010000099.1 GCA_934692455.1 uncultured Erysipelotrichaceae bacterium | reverse complement strand
CGTAATAAGTTAGGTAAATATGGTGCTTGTATTAAGACTCTAAGGGGTGTTGGTTACAAGATGGAGGCAATTTATGAAGAAAAAGATATTTAAGTCAACTTGTCTTGTTGGAATAATTACTTTAGTTTGTTCATTACTATTGATAATGAATGTTCTATATGAATACTTCACAAGTGTTCAATTAAGACAATTACAACTAGATACTACTTTTGCGGCCACTGCTGTTGAAAGAGATGGTTTAGATTATTTAAACAATTTGGATAAGACTGAATGTCGTATTACTTGGATTTCTAAAGATGGTAAGGTCTTGTTTGATAATGAGGTCGATGCGGGTAAACTTGAAAATCACCTAGAAAGAGAAGAAGTTAAACAAGCTGTTGAAAAGGGTGAGGGTACAAGTATCCGTTATTCAGATACGATGTTATATAAGTCTTTATATAGTGCTCGTTTATTAAATGATGGTTCCATCATTAGAACATCTCTGTCTCAATCATCTATTTGGGCCATTGCGATCAGCATGATTCAACCATTATTAATTGTGATTTTGATTATGATTATCTTATCTTTCTATCTAGCTTATAGAATTTCTAATAGGGTAGTAGAACCTTTAAATGAGATTGATTTAGATCACCCAGAGACTTGTGAGACTTATGAGGAATTAGAACCTCTTATGAATAGACTTACTTATCAACAGAAGCAGATTCATAATAAGGAGGAGGAGCTTAAACAGAAGCGTAATGAATTTATTACGGCAACCGAGAATTTAAATGAAGGTTTAGTTCTTTTAAATAAGGATGGTGTTATTCTTTCAATTAATGATTTTGCGTGTAAGTTATTAAACATTTCATCATATGCGGTAGGCAAGGACTTATTGTTGTTTAATAATTCGATTGAAGTTCAAGAATTGTTGAATAAGGCATCAGCTGGTAATAAGAGTGAGATGGTGGTTCCTATTAAGGATAATGATTATGAATTCTATGCCAGTCCCATTGTATCTAAAGAGAAGGTTAATGGTATTGCCTTACTTATCATTGATATTTCAGAGAAAGAAAAGGCTGAACAAATGCGTAAAGAATTTACAGCTAATGTTTCTCATGAACTAAAGACGCCGCTTCAAAATATCTCTGGTTGTGCTGAATTATTGAGTAATGGTTTAGTTAAGAAAGAAGATATTACGAAGTTTTCTAATCAGATTTATAGCGAATCTAAGCGTTTAATGACCCTTATTGATGACATTATTAAGTTGTCTTTCCTGGATGAAGACAATAATGATAGTGTTGATTATAAGGACGTTGATGTTTATAAGTTATGTAAAAGTGTAAATAATGATTTAGCTCTTGTAGCCAAGAATAATAATGTAAATTTAAGCTTAAAGGGCGATCATTTTATTACTAATTCTTCATCTAGACTTCTATATATGGTTATCTATAACTTGGTAGATAATGCGATTAAATATAATCGTCCAGGTGGTTATGTTGATGTTAGTGTATCTAATGAAGGCATCATCAAGGTTAAGGATAATGGTATAGGTATTCCTGAAGAATCGATAGATAGAATATTTGAGCGATTCTATCGTGTAGATAAGTCTCATTCTAAAGAAGTTGGTGGTACTGGTTTAGGTTTGTCCATTGTTAAGCATGCAGTGATGACTCTGGGTGGTGATATTTCGCTAAAGTCTAAACTAAACAAGGGCAGTGAATTTACAATCGTTTTACCAAAACTTTAAATTTTACATTTACTTTACATTCCCTTTTTATATCTTTAACAAGGCTTTGTTAAATTGAATATGGAAAGGGATTTTATTATGGATTTATTTGATGTATTAACTTTAATAGGTGGCCTTAGTTTGTTCTTGTTTGGAATGAACATCATGGGTCAAGCACTTGAAAGAAAGGCAGGTAATAAACTTAAGGACTTACTTGCGAAGATGACTAATAGTAAGCTTAAGGGCTTTTTAACTGGTCTTGTAATAACGGCTGTTATTCAATCTTCTAGTGCTACTACTGTTATGGTTGTTGGTTTTGTGAATTCGGGTTTAATGACTCTAAGACAGGCAATCAATGTTATTATGGGCGCTAATATTGGCACTACGATTACTTCTTGGATTTTATCTTTAGGTGATATTGATGGTAGTAGTATCTTAATTACATTATTGAAGCCAACGTCTTTTACACCAATCCTGGCACTAGTGGGAATTATCTTTTATATGTTTCTTAAAGATGATTCTAAGAAGGATATTGGTTCAATATTATTAGGCTTTGCGACATTGATGTTTGGCATGGACACCATGTCTAATGCCGTATCGGGTCTTGCGAATGTTCCTGGTTTCTCTAATTTGTTTATTTTGTTTACTAACCCATTATTGGGTGTGCTTGTTGGTGCTTTATTAACGGCTATTATTCAATCAAGTTCGGCTTCAGTTGGTATCTTGCAAGCTCTATCAAGTACAGGACAGGTTACTTATGGGGCTGCGGTTCCTATTATTATGGGACAAAATATTGGTACTTGTGTTACTTGTTTATTATCTTCTATTGGTACTAATAAGAATGCTAGAAGAGCGGCAGTTGTGCATTTGTTGTTTAATACGATTGGTACCGTAGTGATTTTGACTTTATTCTGTATTATTAAGACTTTTGTCTATATTCCTTTATTAAGTGAAGAAGCTTCAATGTTTGGAATTGCCCTAACACATTCTATCTTTAATGTTTTATGTGTAATGATTCTGCTTCCAATGTCAGCTTTGCTTGAAAAATTAGCGTTAAGAATTATTCCTGATGATAAGATAAAAGAAAAATATGATGAGCTTGATACTCGTTTATTTGTTACGCCAACCCTAGCTTTAGCACAAGCTAAGTCTAGTTTAAGTGATATGGCTGATACTTCAAGAAAGGCTATCACAATGGCTTTAAAGTCAGTTAATAATTATTCTGATAAGTTATATGAGGATATTCTTAAACAAGAAGACAAGAATGATAGATATGAGGATAAGATTGGTACTTATTTGGTTGATTTGAGTTCTAAGAATACTTTGAGTGAGAGTGAAAGTAAGGATGTTTCTAAGATGCTGAAGATTATTGGTGACTTAGAAAGAATTGCTGATCATGCGATCAATATTGGCCAAGCTAGTAGAGAACTTAGGGATAAGAGCTTGTCTTTGAGTGAGGATGCGATTAAGGAAATGGATAATATGCTTAATGCGGTTAAAGAATGTGTGAATCTTTCTTTATTGGCATTTGAAAAGGATGATTTAGCTATTGCCCTAAAGGTACCACCGCTTGAAGAGGTTATTGATGAGCTTAAGGCCAAACTTAGAGCCAATCATATTGATAGGGTTAAAAGAAGACAATGTTCAATTGAAGCTGGTTTTATTTGGTCAGATTTATTAACTAATTTAGAGAGAGTTGGCGATCATTGTAATAATATTGCGACCGAGATTATCGATGATTTAAATTATGATAATCGTTATTTCCACAAGACCAAAAGACATGCTTCTGATGATGAGGGTTATGATGCGATGTATAGAGATTATTCTTTGAAATATGGTAATTTAGTTTAAATTTTGAAATGTGCTTAAATTTGCGTAATTTCTATTATTTAAGTTAAAATGGTTTTATGGCAATACGTACAAATAAAGCAATTATCGAAACTTTTGAAGAAATGTTAGATGAGATGCCTTTTGAGAAGATTACGGTTTCTTCTTTGGCAAAAAGATGTGAAATCTCTCCTAATACATTCTACTATCACTATGAGGATATTTATGATCTTCTCGAGAAGTGGTTTGCGATTAAAAGGGAAGAATGGACTGATTTGCATGATTGGAAGAAGTCTTTAAAGATGATGGCGGATTCTTGTAAAGCTAATAAGAAAAGGTTCTATCATATTTATAATTCTTTGTCTCGTAATTATCTAGAGCGTATGATTTTTAGATATGAGAAGGATGTTATCGCTGAATATTTTGATACTATGTTTAAGGATAAAAATGTCAGCGAGGGTAAGAAAAATGAGATTACCGATTTCGTCTTATTTGGTTTAACTGGTGCTTTCTTAAAATTTGTCTGGAATGATATGAAAGAGGATACAGATAAGTTTGTGGATAGTATCGCAGATCTAATTGATGGATATGTAACTTATGCGGTTAATAAATTATAGGCGTTGGGTTTCCGATGCCTTTTTTGTTGGAGAGTCTTAAATGAAAAAGATGTTGTTGTCAGCGATAATAATGATTCTATTACCATTCTTGGTTGTTACTTTTGTCAAGGGTGATAATGGCATGGCGATTTGTTTTATTTTGTTTTATGCGATTAATCCCTTATTTTCAATATATCTTGGATATAAAGCAGATAAGTGGATATATCCTGTAGTTAATTCATTACTATTTATTATGGGCACCTGGATATTCTTTGATATTGGTGAAATAGCTTTTGTCTATTATGCGATAGTGTATTTATTACTTGGTTTGATTACGATGTTTATTAAAAACAAATGTAAAATATAGTTGACATTTAATAGATGCGTTAATATACTGAAGATGTAAAATATATTTTACATTATGTAAAGGAGTTTATTATGAAAAACACATCTCAATTATTGTTGTTTGCACTTATTATAATTCAAGTATTTAAGATTCTTGCCTATGGTAAGGGTGAAAAGGATCATGGTGGTTTTGATGAACGTCAAGAGCTTGTTAGAGGCAGAGCCTTTAAGTATGGTTTTCTAACAATGTTTTTTCTACAAGCCTTTCTTATCTTATGGAAAGAGACAATAGATAATATTCCAGTTGAATTTGGTTTATTGATGATGGCTTGTCTAATGGTTGGCTCTCTTGTGACTTTGATATATTGTATCTATAAGGATGCTTATTGGGAGTTAAGACAAAAACCATTACCATTTATTGGCATGTGGTTGTTTATTATGGCGATAGATATATATGGTATTAAGAACAATGAACTTGTTGTTGATGGTGTTTTAACCTGGAATGGTGGTATCTATGTGCTTGTTGGATTATTGTTTATAATTATCTTGATTAATGTCTTGATTAAGATGTTTATTGATAAGAAAGATAATAATTGATATGAAGAATTTAAAGATGAAGTCAGCTCGTGCAGCTTTAGATTTATCACAACAGGAATTGGCTGATAAGGTTGGTGTGTCACGACAAACAATTAATGCGATAGAAAAGGGTGATTATAATCCTACTATTAATTTGTGTATTGCGATTTGTAGAATATTAAACAAAACATTGGATGAATTGTTTTGGGAGGAATAGCATGAAGTGTCCATATTGTGGTGAAGAAATGGTAAAGGGTGCAATCATCAGTTCTAGAGGTTCTTCTTTTGTAAGTGAAGATGTAGACTATAAGATAATTAGATTTAGAAAGAAGTCTGATATAGATTTGTCTGATAATGAAGAAGCTTATCGTTGTCCTGGTTGTAAGAAAATCATTATCGATAAATAACCCGATAAAAATGAGATAATTTAAAATATTAACATATAGAAAGAAGGACAGCTTATGAAGGAATATAAGTGGGTTAGTATTGGTTGCGGTGTTATAG
>CAKUTY010000098.1 GCA_934692455.1 uncultured Erysipelotrichaceae bacterium | reverse complement strand
TTAGACTCACCATCACCAACACTTGCATTATGCTTTATCACCAAATCATTAAAGCTCTTAATATCTCTAACACCAGCATCCGCAAAGGCATCATATCTTTCTTCCATGATAACTACAGCCTTTTTAAGCATCATACTAGCCATATCAGAGTCAGTAATTACTGGCCACAATAAATGTGGTATGTCATGATAAGGTGTAAATTCAACCTTCTTAGGATCGATCAAGACAATCTTTAAATCTTTTGGATCACTTCTTAATAAATAAGAAATGATAATTGTATTCATACAAACAGACTTACCAGAACCGGTAGCACCAGCTACAAGTAAATGTGGCATCTTGTTTAGTTCGCAATATACCGGCTCACCCATCAAATCCTTACCTAAAGTGAATAATAATTGTTTAGACTTATCCTTAAACTTCTCACTCTTTGTAAGTTCTGACATACGAACCATTACATTTTCCGCATTAGGTATTTCAACACCAACAGCACTTCTACCTGGAATTGGAGCTTCAATTCTAATATCCTTAGCAGCCAAGCCCATCTTGATATTGTCGGAAATACCACTAATCTTATTTACCTTAATATTCTCATCAGGAACAATCTCAAACTTAGTGACACTTGGACCAATGAAGGTATTAGTTAATCTAGCCTGGATACCAAAGTTACTTAATATTTCAATTAGCTTTTGTCCCTTTACCTCAGCTGAATTCTTATTGATGTTACTAGCCTTTGAAGATGCAATATTGGTAAGAAGTGACATAGGTGGTAAATGATAAACTTTATTCTTATGTACAGGCTCTACTTCATCATCATTAAGCACAGGCTCTAATTCTATATCGGCTTTTACTTTTGTAGACTCTTCAACTTTGGATTCGAGCCCGCCAGATTCGAGCCCAAGATTCGAGCCCCCAGATTCGAGCCCAAGATTCGAGCCCCCAGATTCGAGCCCACCAACATCCAAACTTGTTTGTTCGGCCTTAATATCATCATCTAAGAAATAAGTCTTAGAGAAATCACTAGTATTCTTAACATCTTCAATCTTTTCTTCTTCCTTTTCCATTGTAGGAATAGATAAGTTCTCATTAAAGATATTATGGATATCCCTTTGAAGACTAGCTCTTCTTTGTTCCTCTTCAATACGTTGACGATTAGCTAATTTAGTTCTTCTTTCAAGCTCAAGTCTATTAAGTTCATTCTTAACCTGACGTCTCTCATTCATGTCATTGACTCTATCTTTAACACCATGGATTGTGTTGATACTTGCATCCTTGGCACCATTAATAAATATCTTATAAACACCAAGTGGTATTAATAGAATAGCCGCAATTAGAAACAATAAAACCAAGATAGTTAAAGTACCAGCATAATCAAAGGCAGACATACAAAAATACATTAATAAGGTTCCAATTAGTCCCCCACCAAAGATTACATCAGCTGTAAATAATAATTTAATATATGAGAATGCAGTGCTAACTATAGTAAAAGGAAATTCACTTACTTTACCATAGAATAAAACAGTTGAAAGTAACATAACTGCTACATTTAAAACACCAATCCCAATGTAAAACCATACATTAAACTTAACTTTTTTAGTTAAGAATACATTAATAAAGGCACACACAAAAAGACTTATCAATAAGACTAAATATAAGTTTCCAAACAAATAAGATAGTAAGTTATTAATAAACAAGCCTACTGCGCCTGTTTTGGTGATCGAAAAATAAATTAGAGCTGCAACGCATAGAAAAGATATCAGCCCAGCATAATTAAAGGGATCATCAGGGACAATTTCTTTCTTTTTTCTAGGCATTATTTTCCTCCATTAACTTCCACAATAGCAGGCAAAATCATCGGACGCTTGCCTGTATTTCTAAGTACATAAGCTTGGATCTTCTCCTTAGCCTCTACTCTAACCTTCATGTTATCATATCTATTTTCTTTAACAGCTTGAGCCACTGTATCACATAAAATATTACCTATTTCATTAAGTAAGTTTTCAGCATCCTTTAGATAGATAACACCTCTACTTTGAACATCTGGTCCTCCAATTAAGTCCTTAGTCTTAAAATCAAGGACAATGCCACATACAATCGCACCATCGGTACTAAGCGTTTCACGATCTTTAAGCACCATACCAGATACGTCAGCCTTATCACTGCCATCGATTAAGATTTCATCTAAATCAATAGAATCTCTTGTAGAAACAAGCTTTTGATTCTCAAAAGTAGCGAATTGACCATTATCAAGAATAATAATCTTATCAGGTGTATAACCCATTTCAACTGCGATATCCGCATTGTTGATTAAATCATAATATTGACCCTTAACAGGCAAATAATATCTAGGCTTAACAAGATACAACATTGTCTTTAAATCTTCCTTAGAAGCATGCATAGACAATAAATCATTCTTATTCAACTTAACAATTCTTACATCAGCTCTATAAAGATCATCCTCCATAGCTGCAGCCTCTTTTTCAGTACCTGGAACCACAGGAGATGCAATAATCACTAAATCATTCTTCTTTAATTCGAACTTACTATCTTCGCCAATCGCAATATTATTCAATAACTTGAATACTTGTTTACCACTGCCAGACAATACACAAATCACATTAGTTAAATCATTACTAAAATTCTTCTTAGTAACAATAGTGCCAGCAGGAATATGATAATAACCTAATTCTTCAACAGCCTTTAATAGTTTTAAATGACTCTCATCATAGAAATACACTTGTCTTTTATATTTCTTCGCCAACTCAAGAATTTCAATAATACGATATAGATTTTGTTTATATAAAGTAATAATTACTCTATCTCCAATGTTCTCGATATAAGGCTCAATCATATCAGTAATACGATGCTTAGGAGCTGTATAACCATCCTTATTAGCACCAACTGACTCTGACATTAGACATAAAACATCATGATCACCAATCTTAGATAAGATGTTCATATTCATTGAAAAAGCTTCAAATGTTAAATCATAGTCAACAATAAACTCACTAGTATAAACAATAGAACCTTGATCAGTCTCAAAAATCAAACCAACGCCATCCGCAATAGACATCATTACAGGGAAAGTATGAATCTTATGACCAGCAATAGTATAAGAACCATCCCTTCTTAAAATATTGATTCTCTTCTTAGAATTCTTAGGCAAGTCTTCTTCGATAATCTTTGCAGTCAAAGCAGTCGCATAGACTTCAAAATCAGCCACTCTTAAAACATGTGTTAAAGCTTTCATTACATCATCATGACCATGAGTGATGAAAATACCCTTAACACGATCTTTATTCTCTATTAAATAATCAAAATCAGGAATTACATATTCTACGCCTAACTGTTGATTCTCGGGATATTTTAAACCTGCATCAACGACAAAAATATCGTCGTCAATTTCAACACAATACATATTTTTGCCATCTTCGTCTAAACCACCAAGAGCCATTAAGCGAACTTTTTCCATTATGATATCCTCCATAAGTATACTTCGTAATTATAGAATAAAAAGTTAATTAAATTCAAGGAAACTACGTGCCTTAATTATACTATAGACAAAAATACATTATAGTAGTAAAAATAATTAATAAAAAATATGAATAAAATATAGATACTTAGATGATAAAATGTAGATAATAAATTAAAGGAGATTAATATATGATACAAATTAGACCTGTTTCAGACTTAAGAAACAAATTTCCGGAAATCGAAAGCCTAGTCAATGAGGGTAAACCAGTATTCTTAACCAAAAACGGTTATGGCGCAATGGTTGTCTTAAGTATGGAAGAATATTCAAGATTAACTGAAAGCGATGATGTGGAAGTCAAATTAGATGAGGCTGATTTAGAAGCTAAAAATACATCTGTTCGCTTAACTCATAAAGAAGTATTTGGCTCTATTAGAGAAGCAATGAGTACAAAATAGACACAATAAAACCGCATTACTGCGGTTTTATTTGTTTAATTATTTATTGAAGTATCTATTATATAAGCCTTCTAAAGCTCTACCATGTCTTGCTTCATCTCTAGCCATTTCATGAACTGTATCATGGATAGCATCTAAGTTGTTCTTCTTAGCGCAAGTAGCTAATTCCATCTTACCTGCTGTTGCACCATATTCACAATCGACTCTCCATTTTAAGTTCTTAGCAGTAGAAGCAGTCATATTAGCTTCTAAATCACTGCCTAATAATTCAGCAAACTTAGCAGCATGCTCAGCTTCTTCATAAGCAGCCTTTTCCCAATATAAACCAATTTCAGGATAACCTTCTCTATGAGCAATTCTAGCCATGCATAGATACATACCAACTTCTGAACATTCACCATTGAAATTAGCCTTTAATTGATCGAAGATATACTTCTTATCTTCTTCAGAAATATCAGGATTGTTCTTAACTGTTTCACCATATACACCAAACTTATGTTCAGCAGCTAACTTGATTTCACCTTTTACTTCTTCAAACATATCACTCTTAGCGTGACATACTGGACATTCTGCAGGAGCAGCATCGCCCTCATAAATATAACCACATACTTTACATACAAATTTCATATACATTTCCTCCTTGTATTTGTTAACTTATTTATATCAAATTTAGAATTTTATTCAACTACTTTGCCCACAAACTCACCATTTAAAGAGAAAGACATGCACTCAGTTATTCTTACATTAACCAAATCGCCAATTTGAACATCATCAGCCTTAAAATTAACAAGCTTATTCTCCCTTGTATAACCTGAATAAACTGCATCATTTTTCTTAGAAGTGCCATCAACAAGTACCTCAACCACTTGATTCAAATACTTTTGATTCTTCATATTAGCATAATAAGCAACCTTCTTATTAAGTTCTTGCAAACGCGCTTCCTTAACCGCTCTTGGTGTTTCATCCTCCATCACAGCAGCTGGTGTACCACTTCTTGGCGAATAAATGAAAGTAAAGGCATTATCATATTGACAGTAATCGACAATATCTAAAGTTGCCTTAAAATCCTCATCAGTCTCATTAGGGAAACCAACAATGATATCAGTAGTATAGGCAAAATTATCTAAATTTGAAGTTAAACGATCAAATAAATTTTTATAATCCTCAATAGTATATCTTCTATTCATCTTCTTAAGAATACTATTAGAACCAGATTGAACAGGCAAATGAATATAAGGGCAAATATTCTTATTATTCTTAATTGCCATAATCATATCATCATTAAAATCCCAAGGATGAGAAGTCATGAAACGTACTCTATTGATACCAGTCTTAGCCACTTCAGTCAATAAAGTCGCAAAATCATAACCCAACTTTAAATCCTTACCATAGGCATTAACATTTTGACCAAGTAAACACACTTCCTTATAACCAGTATCCTTAAGTTCTTGCACTTCTTTAACAACATCCTCAAGTAGTCTGCTTCTCTCCTTACCACGAGTATAAGGCACAATACAATATGTACAGAACTTATCACAACCATACATAATATTTACTGAAGCCTTATGACTTGATAAACGAGTAACTGGAACATTCTCAATAACCTCGCCTTGCTTAGAAAAGACCTCAACAGCCCTCTTTTTGTTCGCATTATAGATGTCATAAATCATCTTAGGCAAAGAAGTAATATTATGAGTACCAAAAATAATAT
>CAKUTY010000097.1 GCA_934692455.1 uncultured Erysipelotrichaceae bacterium | reverse complement strand
CAAATATATAGTGATTTTATGGAGGTTAAAGAAGGTTATGACTTCTATAATGATATTAAAGAATATGATTATTTAAAGGATAGGAAAGTCTATGCTGAGATCAATAATGAAGTTCAACAAATAAAGGTGGTTGGTATCGATTTTGATTATTCATTAAAAGTATTAAAAGGTAATGAAGCATACAATCTTTCAAGTGGCGAGGTTACTTTTCATTTGTAAAAAAATTTGCATACTTTTTATTGACAAGAAAAAAGTTAGAAGAATAATATAGAAATGTATTTAGATCTGCCAAGGGTTGAAATAGCGATCTAATAAATAAACAATACGGGTAATAGGGAAGAAAGGATTTTATGAAAAAGTTTATTTCTGTGTTGTTGTCTTTGTTGATGATGTTTTCATTGTGCTTAAGTGTAAGTGCAGATGATGGGAAGGTTGCTAAAGCAGGTGGCACTGAATATTCAACTTTACAAGAAGCAATTAATGTTGCAGGTAATGGGGATACTATTGCTTTAATAGCAAGTACTAATGAAGATGTTGTTATTGAATCTGGAAAGGATATTACAATTAATATCACTGATGGTGTTACTTTAACTAATGTCAATAATCATACCATTATAAATAGGGGGACGCTTACTATTGCAGGTAGTGGAACAGTTGATAATGTTACCAATGGAAGAGCTGCTGTTTATAATGATCTTAACGCAACAGTGATTTTAAATGGTGGAACATATAAGAGAAGTCAAGAAACCGGTATAGATTCTAAGAATTCTGGCAGTAATTCTTACTATACGATTAAGAATTATGGAACGATGGAAATCAATTCTGGTGTTACAGTTGAGAATAAAGGTAAATATTCAAGCTTACTTGCAAATGGTTGGTATTCTTACGGTAATGCTAATGAGCCTTCAACAAATGGCAATCCTGTTTCGAAATTGACGATTAATGGTGGCACTTTTAATGGCGGACTTAATACCGTTAAAAATGATGATGCTGGTGAAATGGCAATTAATGGTGGTACTATTACAGGATTTGCTCAATCATGTGTTCAAAATAATAATGTGCTTATTATTACAGGAGGAAATATAGTTGGAGAAGAGAATAATTCTGATGCAGCTATTGTTTCAAGAGCGGTTACTGGTAGCACAGTTAATAAAGGAATAACTAAGATTACAGGTGGCACAGTTAAAGGTGGTAATCCGTGTATAAGAGAAGATACAACTTATGGCTCAACGCATCAAACTGAAATAACTGGTGGTACTTTCTCTAGTGATGTTACTAAGTATTTGAAGGAAGGTTTAGTACAAAACACTGATGGTACCATTGTAGAAAAAACATATATTGCCTCTATTGGTGATAAAGGTTTTGATTCTTTAACTGCTGCAATTAATGTAGCAAACAATGGCGATACTATATCTTTAAAATCAAGTACTACTGAAGATATTGTTATTCCAAAGGATAAGGCCTTAACAATCGATATCTTAGAAGGAGTTACTTTAACAAATAATAAGGATCATACAATTATTAATAATGGTGATTTAACTATTACAGGTAAGGGTACTATTGATGATGTTACTCACGGAAAAGGTGATATTGTTAATAATTATGGTGCAATGCTTGTGTTAAAGGGGGGAATAACACTAACAAGATCTAAAGAAGCTGGAAGTAGTACTACAAGCAGTGGCGGTAATAGCTGGTATAACATTTCTAACCAAGGTACTATGGATATTTATGATGATGTTTCTGTTATATCTGCTGGTTCTTTCTCTAGTCTTATTAGAAATGGCGAGGGAAAAGAGAATGAGGAAGCTATTTTGAGAATTCATGGTGGTAAGTTCTCTGGTGGAATTAATACTATTAAGAATGGTGATTTTGGTAAATTATATATAGAAGATGGCGAATTCTTAAATTCTACTCAAGCTACACTATTGAATTGGAATTATGCAGAGATAAATGGTGGTACATTTAAGCCTACAAATAATGCAACCGATGCGGTTATAACTGGTCTTTGGAAAGATGAAAATTATGATACTGAAGGCAAGACGATAATAACTGGTGGCGATTTCTATGGGGCTATTAGTTTATATGATGAAAAATTATATCCAGGTCAGGCTTTAAATGGCGATACTAATATTTCAGGTGGCTCATTCTCAAAAGATGTTTCTAAGCATTTAATAAGTGGCTATAACGTAGCTAAGATTAATGATACTTATGAAGTTGTTAAGGATGGAGAAAAGATTGATGTTACATCTCCTACTCCTACTGTTGATGAGACAACATATGATGAAGTTAAGAAGGTTCAAAGTGACTCTAATGGTATATTGTTAAAAACTGATTTAGTTAATGATTTACAAAGTAATGAGAAAGATATGCTTAATAAGCAAACTCCAAGTAATTCTAAATTAGATCAAATTGTTCCTTTGGATATTAATTTGTATAGTGTTGATGAAAATGGTGTATCAACAAAGATTACAAGTTTAAATAGTCCAATCACAATTAACATGTATCTTCCTGATGATATTGTTGATTCAATTAAGAATAAAACTATCAAGGTTGCAAGATTCCATGGTGGTGTATTAAGTATGTTGGATGCTGGTTTAAATGGAAATATTTTGACATTCAAGACTGATAAGTTCTCTACTTATGCGATTGTGACTTATGGTGCAGTTACTCCAACGTCAAATGTTGCTGATAAAAAGGCTGGGCCTAAGGATCTAAATAGTGATGGTGTTATCACTTGTGATGAGGAAATGGGATCTAAGAACTGGATTTGGTCTGAGTCTAAGGGTGCTTGTGTATATAAAGTAAGTAATACAAGTACTAAATAAAATGATGAAAGTCGATGTAAATCGGCTTTTATTTATGTTATTATATTTGTGTTGTCTCCCTTTAATAGGGTCTCAACCGCACAGAGAAGGTTTTTAAGCATGGTCACCTTAATGGCGAGTCTAAATTCAAAGAAAGGAGATTTTATGTACGCAATTATTGAAACTGGCGGTAAGCAACTTAAAGTAGAAGAAGGATCTGTAATTTATGTCGAAAAGTTAGATGTAAATGAAGGTGAAGAATATACTTTCGATAAGGTTGTTGCGCTAAACAATGGCAGTTTAACTCTTGGTGCACCTTATGTTGATGGTGCTAAGGTTACTTGCAAGGTTGAAAAACAAGGCAAGGGTAAGAAGATTGTTATCTTCAAGTACAAGTCTAAGAAGGGTTCTACTCGTCGTAAACAAGGTCATCGTCAACCATATACTAAGTTAACTGTTACTAGCATCGCTTAATGATATTAGTAAGATATAGCTTAGAGAATGGCTATTACACACATTTAGGGGTTACTGGTCATGCAGAATATGCTGAATATGGTAATGATCTAATATGTGCTAGTGTCTCAAGTATAATGTTTGGACTTATGAATTGTCTTGATGAATATCAGGATGTTACAATTAATGTAGGTGAAAACAAGATTGAGATAAAAAATGAATGTAAGCTTGATGAAGTAAATAATTTTATGAAGCTTGCACTAATTCAACTTAAGACTATTGAAGAGTCCTATGGTGAATTTATTAAAGTAGAAAGGAAATGAGTATGAAATATATTTTAGATATTCAATTCTTCGCTTCTAAGAAGGGTGTTAGTTCTACTAAAAACGGACGTGACTCTCATTCTAAGAGACTAGGTGCGAAGGTTGCCGATGGTCAATTTGCTACTGCTGGATCTATTATCTACCGTCAAAGAGGTACTAAGATTCATCCTGGTACAAATGTTAAAAAGGGCGGCGATGATACATTATTCTGCACTTGCGACGGTATTGTTAAATATGAACGTTTAGGCAAGGATAAGAAGAAAGTATCTTGCTATCCTGCTTGCTAAGATCATTTAAAGGCCTTCTATAGGCCTTTTATTTTATTTAAGAGAATTATGCAATTTATTGATAAAGTAAAAATTAAATTAAAAGCTGGAAATGGTGGCAATGGTCTTGTCTCTTTTAAACGTGAGAAATACAATCCTTTTGGTGGTCCAAATGGTGGTGATGGTGGTGATGGCGCTTCTATCGTATTTGAAGTTGATACTAATAAGTCAACACTATTAGATTTACGTTTCTCAAAGATGATTAAGGGTGACAATGGTGCTGATGGTAAGCCAAATAATATGTTTGGTGAATCTAAGAAGGATGTTATTGTTAAGGTTCCTTTGGGTACTATTGTTAAGGATTTAAAAGACAATACAATCATTGCTGACTTAAACACTATTGATTCAAGAGCTGTAATTTGCCAAGGTGGTAAGGGTGGTAAGGGTAACCGTCACTTTGCGACTTCTAGAAATTCTGTTCCTGAAAAGGCACAACTTGGTGAATCTGGTGAAGAAAAAGAAGTAGAAGTAGAACTTAAACTATTAGCTGATGTAGGCTTAGTGGGTTTCCCAAGTGTTGGTAAATCAACTCTATTATCAGTTGTATCTAAGGCTAGACCTGAAATAGCTGACTATCCATTCACAACACTTGTACCTCAACTTGGTATGGTTAAAGTTGGCAATGGATCGTTTGTTATGGCTGACTTACCAGGATTAATTGAAGGAGCTTCACAAGGTAAGGGTCTAGGTCATGAGTTCTTGAAACATATTGAAAGATGTCGTGTAATCTTACATGTCATTGATATGTCTGGTGAATATAGAGATCCTCTAAGCGATTATGAGATCATTAATCATGAACTAGAGAGTTATCCAGGTAACTTAAGTTCTAGACCTCAGATTGTTATCGCTAATAAGATGGATGGTGATATGGCGAAGGAAAATCTAAAACGTTTTAAGGAAAAGTATCCTGATGTAGAAATTTTTGAGACTATCACAATCATCAATGAGGGTTTAACTCCTGTATTATATAAAGTTAAGGATATGTTAAAGGAACTACCTCAATTTGCCTTATATGATGAAAAGAAGGCAGAGGAGAAGGTTGTATATACCTTTACACCTGAAGAAGAATTTAAAGTATTTAATGAAGGTAATGGTATCTTTAGAATCGAAGGTGAAAAGATTGAAAGATTGTTTGAAAGAACTAATCTTAAGGATATGGATTCAGCATTACGCTTCGCTCGTGCGATGAGTAAGATGAAAGTTGATGAAGCCTTAAGAGAAAAAGGCTGTAAGAACGGCGATCAAGTTTTCATTAATGATACAAGCTTTGAATTCGTTGATGGTGACGATGAAGATGAATTTGAATAAGAATCCGTAAGGATTCTTTTTTCATGGTACAATAGTTGCGGTTATGATTGGTTTTTTAAGAGGAAAAGTTCATCTTTTTGGAAATGATTATGTTCTTTTGGATGTAAATAATGTTGGTTACCGCATTAATTTTTATCATCCAGAGAAATTAAAAATAGGTGAAGAAGTATTAGTCTACACTTATGAAAATATCAGGGAAGATGAACAATCATTATTTGGTTTCTTATCATATGCAGAATATGAACTTTTTGTTAAGCTTATTTCAGTTAAGGGATTAGGTCCTAAGATTGCCTCTGGTATCTTAGCTAAGTCTAAGGTGGATGACATTATTAGAGCCATTGAAAATTCCGATGTTAATTATATGAAATCAATGCCTGGTGTTGGTGCTAAGACTGCTAGTCAAATTATTCTTGATTTAAAGGGAAAACTAGTGGCAAGCGAAGAGATTAAGG
>CAKUTY010000096.1 GCA_934692455.1 uncultured Erysipelotrichaceae bacterium | reverse complement strand
GTACGTTATAAGATTGCGATTTGTGATGATTTAGAAAGTGATCGTGATTATCTTAAAGATTTATTAAATAAGTGGGCTAGTGATTATAGTCATCTTTTAAATATTGATACTTTTTCTTCAGCTGAAAGTTTCTTGTTTCATTATGAAGAAGCTAAGGATTATGACATTCTTTTATTAGATATCGAAATGGGTTTAATGGATGGTGTGAGTATGGCAAAAAAGATTCGTCAGGATAATGATGCTGTTCAAATTATTTTTATTACTGGTTATTCTGATTATATAGCTGAAGGCTATGAGGTGAATGCGCTACATTATTTGATAAAACCGGTAAAGGAAGAAAAACTCTTTTTGGTGTTAGAACGCGCTATAGAAAAGGTTAATAAGAATGATGTTGTTTTGAATTTGGAAACAGCTAATGGAATGGTGAGAGTTCCTATATATCAAATAAGATTTGCTGAGGTGTTTGGCAATTATGTTACGATACATGCTAATGATGAAGTGGTTGTTAAGATGACTTTAAATGAGATTGAAAAATTACTTGATGAGCGTTTTTATCGAGTTAGACGTTCTGTGATTGTTAATTTAAATGAAGTGAGTAGGGTTACTAAAACAGAAATCAAATTATTGGATGGTACTTCTATTCATCTTCCTAGAGGTGCATATGATGGTGTTAATCGTGCCATTATTAATATGAGGTAGTTTATGGGTTTGTTTTCAAAAAAGATTGATAAAGAAATTGCCTTGTATCAAAGTGAATTAATCGAAACGCATTATCGTGAAGTAGATAATATGTATCGTCAAATTAGGGGTTGGCGTCATGATTATCGTAATCATATCCAGACAATGAAGGCTTATGCTGCTAAGGGTGATCTTGAGGCTATTAAGAATTATCTTGATTTGTTGGATGAGGATTTAACTACTGTTGATACAGTGATTAAGACTGGTAATCCAATGACTGATGCAATATTAAATTCAAAGATTTCTTTGGCAAAGTCAAAGGATATTGAGGTGATTGCCGATGCACATATTCCAGTTAAATTAAAGACTTCGGAGATTGATTTGTGTTCTATTATTGGCAATCTTTTTGATAACGCGATAGAGGCTAGTGTTAAGCTTGAAAAGGATCGAAGACAAATACGTATTTATATGGATATGAAAAATACGCAACTTTATATTTCTTTTACAAATTTTACGGCTGGTAAGAAGATGACAAAAAATGGAATGTTGTTTAAAACTAGTAAGGGTGAAGGCCATGGTTTTGGGTTAGTTAGAATAGATGCCATTATTAAAAAACTTGATGGTTATATAAGCCGTAATAGTGAGGATGGTGCTTTTACAACTGAGATTCTTATTCCACAGATATAACTACATTTCATCACCTGATTTTGACAATTCGTCCCCACTATATTTATGAGGACGTTTTTTATGAAATGATATATGCACGGAGGGAAAACAAATGTCTTTTAGAAATATTAAGTGGATGATAGATATTGCCTATAGGAATTGTAAAAGAGTTTTGTTGTTTTGTGTTTTAACAGCAGTTTTAGAAGTGCTTCTTAATTTAACACAATTATATATTGCGCCAGGAATTATCAAGTGTGTTGAACAAAAGGCTTCAATTAAAGTGTTACTAATGACAATACTTGCATATACTTTAGCTTTGTTTTTTATAAATGGTTTTAAAAAATATATTGAAGAGAATACGTTATTTTCAAGAATTGAGGTTAGAAGTAAAATCATCGCTATGGTAAGTAGGAAGTGTAATACAACTTCTTATCCTAATACTTTAGATGCTAATTTTATTAGATTAAGGGATGCTGCTTATTTTGCCTGTGAGGGAAATAGTGAGGCAACGGAGCATATTTGGCAAACGTTGACAATGCTTCTTAAAAATATTGGTGGTTTAATCGCTTATCTATTTATTCTTTCATCATTCGATCCTTTTCTATTATTGATAATTATCTTGACTTGTTTTATTTCTTTCTTTGTTTCTAGATACGCCAACAATTGGCATTATGCGAATAAGAGCGAGGGTGAGAAGTATTATCATAAGAAAAGATATATTCGTGATAAGGCAGAATCAATAAAGTTGGCCAAGGATATTCGTATTTTTAACTTTAAGGATTGGCTTAATGAATTGTTGGATGCAGTACATAATCAATATCTAGCTTTTCGTTTAAAGGGTGAAAGAGTAGATTTACTTGCTGATATAACTGAAGTTGTTTTGACAGTTATTAGAAATGGTATTGCCTATATCTATCTTATTAATATGACGCTTAATGATGGTTTGAGTGTATCTTCTTTTATTCTTTATTTTGTGGCAATCAGTACTTTAACTAATTGGGTTATGGGTGTTTTAAAGGAAATGTCTACGCTTCATAAGGAATGCTTAGATATTTCATCATTACGCGAGTTTCTAGATTATCCAGAACCATTTAAGTTTGATGATGGTAAGGATATTCCTATATCTTCAAGTTATGAAATAAAGTTAGAGAATGTATCGTTTCATTATCCAGAGAGTGATATAGATATAATTCATAATTTGAATTTAACTGTTCATCCAAGAGAAAAACTAGCCATTGTTGGTTTAAATGGTGCTGGTAAAACAACGCTTGTGAAACTTATTTGTGGTTTGTTGTCACCAAGTGAAGGAAGAGTTTTGTTGAATGGTGATGATATTAGTGATTTTAATCGAAACAAATATTATGAATTGTTTAGTGCTGTTTTCCAGGATTTTTCAATATTGGATGTTACTATTGCCGAAGAAATAGCTCAGTGTAAAGATGATATTGATTATCAAAGGATTAAAGAGTGTATTGATTATGCAGGTTTGAGTGATACTATCAATAAATTACCTCAAGGGTTGAATACACATATTGGGCGTGAGGTTTATTTGGATGGCGTTCTTTTATCTGGTGGTCAGATGCAACGTTTAATGTTGGCTAGGGCCTTATATAAGAATGGACCAATTCTTTTGTTAGATGAGCCAACAGCTGCCTTAGATCCTTTGGCTGAGAGTGAGATTTATCAAAAATATAGTGATATGGCTAGTGATAAGACATCGTTGTTTATTTCTCATCGTTTGGCTTCAACAAGATTCTGTGATCGTATCATTTTGATTAAAGATGGTGGCATTAAGGAAGAAGGTAACCATGAGGATTTATTAAAGCTTAATGGTGAGTATGCGAAGTTGTTTGAAGTTCAGAGTCGTTATTATAAAGAGGGGAAGGAGATTTAGTGATGGATATTAAACATGCTACAGTTATGCATTTTAGGGCTTTTAAAAAGCTTAATGAAGTTTTGCCTCGTTTCTTTCCAATTACGACTTTAAATAGTATTTTTGCGGCTATAACACCTTATGTTACGGTTTATTTCTCATCGCAAATATTAAAAGAGATAGCAACTTTACGTCGTGAGGATGTTCTTTACAAGTGGGTTATTATAAGTACTATTTCTATAGCTTTTATTTCAATTGTTGGTGCTTTTCTAAAAAGAAGATCTCAAATTCTATTTGATGATTTATATGGTCGTAAAGAGATTGTTTTTATTCATAAGATGTTTTCATTGGATTTTAGTGAATTAGATAAGCAGGAAAATAATGATTTAAGAGCGCAGATTCAACAAAATGAACAGTGGGCTGGTTGGGGTCTTATGAAGGCAGTGGAAATATATGAAAAGTTGTTGACTGCTTTGATTGGTTTGTTAAGTGGTAGTGTTTTGACTTTTAGCCTTTTTACTTCTTTTGTGCCAAAAACAGCTGGTAAGTTAGTGATTATTAATAACCCGTTATTTATCTTTTTGATAATTGTTATGGTATTGGGTATTAGTGTGTTTGCGGGTCGTTTAACTGCTAAGTCGTTGAGTTATTGGAATAATTTTGCGGATGATGCTACTTTTGGGAATCGTTTGTATGGGCATTTTGGTTTTATTGGTACTAGAAAAGAATCTTATGTTGATGTTCGTATGAATAACCAAGAGAGGTTGATATCAGCTTATTGGGGTAGTGATCATACTTTTGGTGTTAATGGTAAGATTGCTAAGTGTGCTGCTAAAGAAATGGGAATATATGCAAGCTTGGGTGTGTGTATTACTACAGTGATTACTGGTGGCATTTATTTGTTTACTTGTTTGAAGGCTTGGGGTGGTGCGATTGATGTTGGTAGTATTATGCAATATGTTGGTGCTAGTAGCGCTATGGTTATCAATGTCTTTTCACTTACTTCTTTGGTTGGTGAGGTAAATACTAATACTTCTTTTCTTGATAAGACGTTTGAGTTTTTAGATATTCCTAACGCAATGTATCAGGGTAGTCTTACTACTGAAAAAAGAAGTGATCGTAAATATGATGTGGAGTTTAGGGATGTTTCGTTTAAGTATCCAGGTAGTGATGTTTGGGCTTTGCGTCATGTGAATATGAAGTTTAAAGTAGGTAATAGATTGGCGATTGTTGGTGAAAATGGTAGTGGTAAGACAACGTTTATAAAGTTGTTATGTCGTTTGTATGATCCTCAAGAAGGAGAGATTCTATTGAATGGTATTGATATTCGTAAGTATCGTTATGATGACTATATAAATATTTTCTCGGTTGTTTTTCAGGACTTTCAATTATTGTCAGCTCCCTTAGCTTATAATGTGGCAGGTTCTATGCATTATGATAAGGATAAAGTTTATAAGGCTTTAGTTGATGCCGGTTTTAAGGAAAGACTAGAGACTATGAAAGATGGTTTGGATACCATTATCTATAAGGATTTTGATGAGGGAGGCGTTGATGTGTCTGGCGGTGAAGCACAGAAAATAGCTATCGCAAGAGCTTTGTATAAGGATGCACCTTTCATTATTCTTGATGAGCCTACTGCTGCCTTAGATCCAATTGCTGAAGCAGAAATTTATAGTAAGTTTGATGAAATAGTTGGGGATAAGACTGCTGTCTATATTTCGCATCGTCTTTCTTCTTGTAAGTTCTGTGATGAGATTGTTGTCTTTGAGAATGGCAATATTGTAGAGCAAGGAAGTCACGAGGATTTGTTGAAGAATAAAGAGGGCAAGTACTTTAAGTTATGGCATGCTCAGGCTCAATATTATATTTAATTAATAGATAACACGGGAGTTCGTTTTATAACACGAGCTCCCGTTTTCTATAGATTCATGTAGGAATTTTAACATTTCACGGCAATAAAGAAGTGGAAGGAAAAATTGATATGAATTTTGGAAAAGAAAGTCAATAACCCACGATTTAAATCGTAGGCCCAAAAAGCCTTTGTTGATTAGCCTAAGTATTCTGTATCACCAAATACATAAGAATACTACGTTATCTTTGTTATCACACCCTCGGACGTAACACCTAATCCGTTGCTCTGTGGTCTGCTATTAAACAGTTCTAAGAGGTAGGAACAGTGTGGTAGACATTTAAGCAAAGATAACATTGGCGAAGGTGTCTAAGTAAGCAATTGGTGACTTACTTAATTACGGTAACCAGATGCCGAGCAGAGCTATATTCTCTACTATTCATCTGACAATTTAGAAAGGACGGCATAATAATGTACGTATATGTAATCAACAAGCACGGTCAGCCAATTATGCCGTGCAAACCTCGAAAGGCTAGAGTGCTTCTACAGGAAGGAAAGGCAACTGTAGTAAAACAAGTGCCTTTCACAATCAGACTGCTGTATGGCAGTTCAGGCTATAAACAGCCAATTT
>CAKUTY010000095.1 GCA_934692455.1 uncultured Erysipelotrichaceae bacterium | reverse complement strand
AGAACAAGGGGAATTTGACTTAGGCATAGATAAAAGCGATGAGGATTCTGATGAAGATGAGGCTGATTTTGATTTAGGTTCTAACAAAGAGACTGATTATGTTGGTGATTTGTTTGATGAATTTACTAACAATGAGTATGAGGTTGATGATTTTAAGAATAAGCAACAAAGAATTAATGAATTAAATAAAAAGATTTATGATTCGATTGTTGCCTTATATCCTTATTTAAGTAATGGCTTTATAAAGGGTGTTTATGAACTTAAAGAATCATTCGCATCTGATTATGAAGAAGGCCAAAAGATTATTATTTTACATCGTTTAGTGTTCACGGACTTAGAAGGTTTAAGACAATTTGTTGATGTGATGATGAGTCATGAATATTTTGTCAATGTTGATGAAAAGCAAATGATTGTTGATACTTTTAAGGAACATGTTAATTCTGATGGTAAAATATTAACTGATATCTTCGAAATTGCAAACCAGGCTAAGTTATTGACTGGTGAGTATGATGGATATCGAATTATAGAAGTTGATGAATAGTTTATAGGAGGAAAATAATATGAACGAAAGAAACCCATATGAAAATGATGATACTGTAGATATTCCTGATTTTTCTTCAATTAAGGTTAATGATGATGACATTGATCGTTCTGTATTTAAGATGAATGATAATGTCCCTTCATATGATGAGCCTGAATATGATGAAGAAGAATATGAGGATGAAGAAGAAGGACGTTCTATCAATAAGTCTAATGTTATTATGATCGCTATTATGGTAGTGCTACTAATTCTTGCGGTATTTGGTATGTTCTGGGGCATCAGTAAGAATAAGGCTTATACAACATTAAAGACAGAGTATGATGCTTATGTAACAAAGGCACAAAATACTGAGACTGAACTTAACAACAAGATTATTGAGCTTCAAAATCAAATCAGTAGTGCTAATACAGCTACAACTGTTCCAACTGGTGAGAGCGCTACTTATAAGATGACTGCAACAGTTAGAGTTAGAACAGGTGCTGGTACTTCAAACGCTCAAACTAAGTTCGCTGATTTATCTGATGATGTAAAGAAGGTTGCTAGTGATGATGGCGGTGTAGCATTTATGGCTGCAGGCACTGTATTTACAGCTAGCGAATCAAAAGAAGATAGCGATAAGAATGTTTGGGTTAAGTTAGCCGATAATGCTTGGGTTTGTGTTAAGTTTGGTGATGCAACTTGGGCTACTAAACAATAATTTGTTTTGAAATTTAATTTAGGAAACTATCTATGCATGTAGATAGTTTTTTAATTTTTAGGTAAAATATTATCGATGAATGATTTTATAAAAATTAAAGGTGGAAATAGGCTTAAGGGTGAGGTAACTATTTCTTCTAGTAAGAATGCTACTGTTGCGATTCTTCCTGCGGTTGTTTTGGCAAGTGAGGTTGTTAAGCTTTATGATATTCCTGAGATTGAGGATATTAATGCGCTTGTTACTATTTTAAGAAAATTGAATATTAAGGTAGTGATGAATGAAGATAACTTTACTATCGATCCTACAGAGATTGAGAATGTTGTTTTAGATGGTGATGAGGTTAGAAAGTTAAGAGCGTCTTATTATTTTATGGGTGCTTTGCTTGGTAGATTTAAGCATGTTAAGATGCTTTATCCAGGAGGTTGTAATTTAGGTCCTCGTCCAATCGATTTACATTTAAAGGGTTTTGAGTCACTTGGTGCAACAGTTAAGACTGATGGTGATAATATTGAGATTTTTGCGGATGAACTTATTGGTGATGAGATTTATTTAGATATTGCTTCTGTTGGTGCAACTATCAATATTATGCTGGCTGCTGTTTTCGCAAAGGGCAGAACAATTATTAGAAATGCTGCTAAAGAACCTGAAATTATTGACTTATCAAGTATGTTAAATAAGATGGGTGCTGAAATTCGTGGTGCTGGTACTAGTGATTTGATTATTGATGGTGTTAAGCGTTTAAAAGGTTGTATCCATGATATTATTCCAGATCGCATTGAAGCAGGCACTTATATTTGTATGGCTGCTGCTATGGGTGATGGTGTTACTGTTAAGAATGTAATTCCTCAACACTTGGAGGCTTTATTGTCTAAGCTTGAGGAAATGGGCGTTGAGATGAATGTTGGTAGCGATTTTGTTGAAGTATATGGTGCTAAGAATTTAAAGTCGATTGATATTCAAACTCAGACTTTCCCGGGTTTTGCGACTGATTTGCAACAACCTATTACGCCTTTATTATGTGTGGCTAATGGTGAATCAAATGTTAATGAAACGATTTATCCAAAGCGCTTTAAGCATTGTTTCGAATTAAATAAGATGGGTGCTAATATCACTGTTGGTGATGCAAAAGCTACTATTGTTGGTCCTTGTAAGCTTCATGGAACTGAAGTTACGGCTACAGATTTAAGATGTGGTGCAGGTCTTATCATTGCAGGTCTTATGGCCGATGGTGAAACAATTATCCATGATGCTTATCATATTTATAGAGGATATGATAACATTGTTACTAAATTAAGAAATATTGGTGGCGATATTGAGTGATTTTAAGAAATTTTAAAATTTTATCAAAAACCTATTTACAAAGTAAGTAAGCTTTGGTAATATAAATGAGCTTACTTATTAATGTGGAGGGGTAGCGAAGAGGCTAAACGCGGCTGACTGTAAATCAGCTCTCAACGAGTTCGGCAGTTCGAATCTGTCCCCCTCCACCATTTTATTTCTTGGGATGTAGCCAAGTGGTAAGGCAACAGACTTTGACTCTGTCATTTCGCTGGTTCGATCCCAGCCATCCCAGCCATTGTAAGCTGACCTGGTAGCTCAGGCGGTAGAGCATTTGACTTTTAATCAAAGGGTCGCGGGTTCGATTCCCGCCCAGGTCACCAGACTGCAGGTGTAGTTCAATGGTAGAACTTCAGCCCTCCAAGCTGACTACGTCGGTTCGATTCCGATCACCTGCTCCAGTCGAATGTTCAACTTAAATTAACTTATACAACTAGTAATAGTTGTTTTTTTATTTTTCTAGCTTTAATAGTTCAATCTTGTTGTTTATTCCACCGTTATAGCCTGTTAACTTATTATTAGAGCCTATCACTCTATGGCAAGGGATTATGATGCATATTGGATTATGTTTCAGTGCCTGTCCCACTGCTTGGGCTGACATTTTCTTTATATTCTTTCTTTTTGCGATAGTATCAGCAATCTCTTTGTATGTGATTATTTTTCCATAAGGTATATTCTTTGTGATTTCTAAAACTTCCTTTTGAAATAGGGTTAAAGAATCAAGTTTATATTTTGGTGTAAAGTTAGGAATATTGCCACTAAAATAAATATCTAACCATTTAATTGTTTCTTTAAAAATTGGAAGACTTGTATTATATGATCCTTTTGATGTATTGATGAAACACAAGCCAGTTAAAAACTCTCCATCACTAGTTAATAGGATGTTTGAAAACTGTTTTGGTGTTTTGTAGATGTAATTGTACATATAATTTATTTTATATCTTTGGTGAATAGGGTTTATGATTTTTGATATTTGATATAATGTTTGCCATGGAAAGTAATATTATTATTGGAACTGCTTTGAATAAGCATGCTAGATTTTATCTAGGAGATACAACTAAGCTAGTTGATGATGCTGGTAAGATTCATGATATGTGGCCAACTTCTTTGGCAGCACTAGGTAGAACAATGGCTGTAACTAGTGTTATGGCTTTGATGCAAAAGAATGATGGTGAATCTGTTACTACTACAATTAATGGTGGTGGTAGTATTGGTACTGTTTTGGCTACTGCTGATAGTGAAGGTAATGTAAAGGGCTTTGTAGGTAATAATCATTTGTATCTAAAGTACAATGATTCTAATAAGCTTGCGGTTGGTTTAGTAGTAGGTACAGAAGGCTATTTAAAGGTCATTAGAGACTTGAAAATGAGAAATAGCTATACAACACAGGTTGCACTTAGAACAGGTGAAATTGGCGATGATTTTGCGTATTATTTTAGTGTTTCTGAACAAAGACCAAGCATTGTCTCTGTTGGTGTTCTTGTAGATACTGATTATTCATGTAAGGCAAGCGGTGTTTTGATTATTGAATTGTTACCAGATCATACTGAAGAAGATATTGTTTATTTAGAGAATCTTAAGTTACAGCCTATTTCTTCAGTTATTGAATCAGGAATTAGTTTACAAGATTATATTCATTCTTTATTTGATGATGCTGAAATTTTAGAGAAACATGAAGTTAGATATCATTGTGATTGTTCTAAGGAAAGATTCTTGCGTAATCTATTAACTCTTTCAAAAGATGATATCGATGAGATTATTGCGGATGGTCATATTGATGTTCAGTGTCAATTCTGTGATAAGGAATATCATTTTGATAAGGAAGATATTGAATTGTTGAAGAAGTATGCTGAAAAAAATAGGTAATGTAACTTTAAATAATCCTCTTATTATTGCACCTATGGCTGGAGTTACCAATGCAGCCTTTAGAGAACTTTGCCTAGAATTTGGGGCGGGTCTTGTGTGCTGTGAGATGGTTTCTGATAAGGCTATCTATTACAAGAATGAAAAGACAGCTAAGATGATTGATGTTGGATGTGGTCATCCTGTTAGTCTTCAATTGTTTGGCTCAGATCCTGAAACGATAGCTTATGCGACAAGGGTTTTGGATAAAGAGAGTGAATGTGACATTATCGATATCAATATGGGTTGCCCTGTCACAAAGGTCATTAAAACGGGCGCAGGGAGTGCTTTGATGAAGGATGAGGATTTAGCTCTTGAGATAGTAAAAAGTGTCTTAGATAACACTTCTAAGCCTGTTACGGTGAAGATGCGTTTGGGTTATGATATGCAACATAAAAATTACATGTCACTAGCTAAGAAACTTGAACATACTGGCATTAAGGCTATCACCTTACATGGTAGGACTAGAAGTCAAATGTATGAGGGCAAAGCTAATTGGGATGATATTAAGTTACTTCATGAAAACATCAGTATTCCTGTGATTGGTAATGGTGATATTAAGACTCTTGATGACTATATTAAGTATAAAGAATACTGTGATGCGATTATGGTTGGCAGAGGTATTATTGGTAATCCTTTCTTGATTAAAGAGATTAGTGATTATGAAAAAGGCATTACTGATATTAAAACTTCTTATAAAGACCGTATTGAGATGTGTCTAAGGCATGCACATAAGTTGTGTACACTAAAGGGAGAACTTATTGGCATAAGAGAAATGCGCGGTTTGGCTCCTCATTATATAAGTGGTTTATATAATAGTAGTGTCTATAAGAACAGGATGTCTAAGCTTGAGACATATGATGACTTAAATAATTTGTTAAGAGAATATGAATTATTATTAGATAGTCAGGAGATTTATTTATGAAGATAGGACAATTTTCCGATTCTTTCTTGCCAATAGTAGATGGTGTTGGCAGAGTTGTTTATAACTATTGTGACTCTTTGGGTAAAAAAGGTCATGAGCTTAGTGCGATAGTTCCAATGGAAGATATGGGCTATCGTGGTCGTTTCCCTTTTGAGATAATGCTTTTGAGATAATTGATTATTATTCTCAAACGGTGCCAATGACAGTTTATAATGCTGGTTTACCATTGTTGGATGCTCATTATGACAAGATGTTGGAAATGAAGAATTTTGATATTGTTCATGTACACACTCCTTTTATTG
>CAKUTY010000094.1 GCA_934692455.1 uncultured Erysipelotrichaceae bacterium | reverse complement strand
CTTGACTTGAAGCGTGCTGAATTAGCTTTAAGAAGAGCTATGAATCGTATTAAAATTGCATCTTAGGATGCAATTTTCTTTTACATTTGTATAAGAAAAATTCTTAATGATATAATGAAGTAGTTATTGGAGGTCAAAATGCCTATAAATACTAAAACAAATTATGGAGATATCAAAATCTCTGATGAGGCTATCGCATCTTTAGCTGGTAGTACTGTATGTGAATGCTATGGCATCGTTGGAGTTGTCTCAAAGTCTTATGTAAAAGATAGTTACAATGCTCTTTTAAAGAAAGAAAGCTATTCAAAAGGTGTTCTTCTTTCTAAGAAAGGCAATGATTTAAAAATTGACATTTATGTTGTTGTTTCAGCAGGTGTGAAGATTTCAGAAGTTATTATGGAAGCACAAAAGCGTGTTAAGTATACTGTTGAAAAATCTATTAATATGGATGTTAAAGAAGTAAATATTCATGTTGAAAGGGTTAAAGGAAACTAATAATGAAATTATTGAACGGAAAAGATTTTAAGGAAATGCTTAGTAGTGGTGCTGCTAATCTTGATAATAATCAAGCTGAAATAAATGCACTAAATGTTTTCCCAGTACCAGATGGTGATACAGGCACTAATATGTCTATGACATTTAACAGTGGTGCTAAGGAAGCTAACCAATGTTTCTCAAATAATATTGGTGATGTTGCTAAGTCATTGTCTAAGGGATTACTTATGGGAGCTAGAGGCAACTCTGGTGTTATTACATCTCAAATCTTTAGAGGCTTCGCTCAAAGTATTGAGGGTAAGGAAGAAATCAATACTAAGGAATTAGCTGAAGCATTTGAAAATGGTACAAGAGTTGCTTATAAGGCAATTATGAAGCCAGTTGAGGGTACTATCCTAACTGTTATTCGTGAGGCTTCTTGGTATGCAAATAGGGAAGTTAAGGAAAATCCTAAGATGGATATTGAAGCTTATTTCCATAGACTTGAATACTTCATGGAAGATTCTCTAGAACATACACCAGACTTATTACCTATCTTGAAGGAGGCTAATGTAGTTGACTCTGGTGGTGCTGGTTTATTAAAGATTGTACAAGGCTTTATCGCTTATATTGATGGCACACCTGTAACAACAAATGCAGTTGTAGTAGAACTTGCTAGAAATGCTCAATCAGTATTTGAGAATGAAGAATTTGGTTACTGTACAGAATTTATCTTACGTTTAAAGGAAAACTACTTAAAGGGTTTTGATGAGAACGTATTAAAGAATAAGTTAGCTAAGGAAGGCGAATCTTTAGTCTTTGTTAGAGATGAAGACTTAATTAAGGTTCATATTCATACTTTACATCCAGGTGATGCTTTAAATCTTGCTCAAAGATATGGTGAATTTGTAAAGATTAAAGTTGAGAACATGCAAGAACAACATTCTGAACTTGTTAAAGAAGGTGAAGTAAAGCCTAAGGAAAAGAAGGCGATTGGTGTAATCGCTGTTGCAGCAGGTGAGGGTGTTACTAATTTAATGTATGAATTGGGTGTTGATTGCGTTATTTCAGGTGGTCAAACAATGAATCCTTCTACTAGTGATTTCATTGAAAAGATTAAGGAATTAGACCACTGTGAGAAGATTATGATTTTCCCTAATAATTCAAATATCATGTTAGCTGCTAAACAAGCTAAGGACTTAGTTGATTATAAGGAAGTTGAAGTAATCGAATGTAAGTCAATCCAAGCATGTCTAAGTGCTCTAGCTCGTTTTAGTCCAGAAAGTGACTTCAATGAATTAGTTGCTGAGTTCAATGAACTATGTCCTAGTATCAAGACTGCTAGTGTTACTTATGCAGTTAAGGATTCTTCTATTGATGGCATAGAGCTTAAGGAAGGTGACTATATGGCTATGATTGGTAAGTCAATCGTAACTAATGGTACTGACTTAAGTGAGGTATGTCGTTTGATGTTAGAAAAGTTCTTAGATGAAGATAGCGAATTATTAACTTTAATTACAGGTGAAGATGCTGATGAAGAAATCACTGAAAGAATTGTTGAATATGTAGAAAACAATTCTGATATCGAGGTAGATGTAATTAAGGGCGATGTTCCTGTATATTACTACTTAATGGGTCTTGAATAAGATTTAACTTAAATATTAAATATATTTGATTAATGGCGTGTGATTCGCCATTTTTCTTTATATTAGTTTATTTGTGAGAATAGTAAAGTAGTCATTTGTCGTATAATTAATTCAAGATGAAAATTAACACTAGAAGAAAGCTCTTGGTTTTTAATATTATCATTATTGCGATTATTATGATTTCAATATCTTTCTTTTCTAAGCGAGTTTTACAACAAGAGGAAGAGGATAATCGCTATAATTTCATGACAAATGTAGAGTCAATGAAGAAAATTGCCAAGAATTATCTTATTAGTGAACAGGGTTATGTTGATAACTGGGCTTATTATATTTCTAGTAATGATATGACACTAGATGAAGCTTGGAGTTTTTTAAAGAGTATTAATACTAATGAAAAGCGTATGGCTCATATAGTTGATGTGGATACTTTTGAAGCATATACAACTTATTATGATGGTATCTATTCAATTGCCACTTATAAACAGTTAGCGTCAAAACATACAAGTGACTTGTTTGAAGAAACGCTTGATAAGATGATGAGAAGAGAATATGGTGATGATACTTTGGTTGTTTTAGGTAAATATCTTTTACAAGAAAAGTTATCTGATGGTATCGCTCTAGGACATAAGATTAAGTTAAAAGATAAGAATTATCTATTATTAAGGGTACTTCCAAGTAATGAAATAAGTAATTTCTGGACTCTTTCTTCTGATTATTCTGGTGGAGTCATGGGTTTGATGAATAAAGATGGTAACTATGTTATTAAGCCTATTTCAACTGATGGCGATTCTTTTATTGCGGATATCATTAAAAATAATCCTATAGAAGAGTTGGAATTAAGAGGTTTAAAAGGAACATTTGAATATAAAGATCTAAAGGGTAGAGAGTATCTTTGGTACTATTCAGCCTTTGCGGATAATCCAGACCTTTATATTTTAGGCGGTGTATCATTAGCTAGTTTAAAAAGTAATGACATTATTGTTTACGGAGCTTTTGTGACCATTTTGTTATTAATTATCTTAATTATATGTGATGGTTTCTTTGTCCGCAGCATTAACAAGAAGTTAGAGACTGCCTTATATGAAGCTAATAAGGCTAACAAGGCTAAGACTGACTTCTTGTCTGCTATGTCTCATGATATAAGAACACCGATGAATATTGCCATGGGTATGACTTCTTTAGCTTATAAGAATAGCGATTCTAATGATGTTAAGGATTATTTAAAGAAATCTATGGTCGCTGGTAAACAATTATTGACTTTAATCAATGATATCTTGGATATTTCTAAGATTGAATGTGGTAAATTATATATTAATTCTAATGCGATTGGTCTTAAGGACTTCGGTAATCAATTAAAGGATTTGATGTTACCTTATGCTAAGGAAAAGGATATTGAATTATCTTATGAATATGATAATTTAGATGATACTTATATTATTGGTGATGAAACAAGACTTAATCAGGTATGTGTCAACTTGTTATCTAATGCGATAAAGTATACCCCAAAGGGTAAAAAGGTTTTTTATTCACTTAGTGCTATTAAAGAGAATGAATTGTGTAAATTAGTTTTTGTCGTAAAGGATGAAGGAATAGGCATGAGTGAAGAGTTTCAAAAGACTATGTATAATTCATTTACAAGAGCTATTGATTCTAGAACTAATTCTAAGACCAGTGGTACAGGACTTGGTTTAACAATTACTAAGCGTATAGTTGACTTATTAGAAGGTGATATTGAATGTGTAAGTAAACTTAATGAGGGCACAACTTTTAGAGTTACTTTTAAGGTGCCTTTGGCTAATGTGATAGCTGATGTTAAGGATAATAATGATAAATCAATTAAAGGAATTAAGGTATTGGTTGTTGAAGATAATGACTTAAACTTTGAAATTGTTGATGCCTTATTAAATGAACAAGGATGTATTACTAAACGTTGTATTAATGGCAAAGAATGTGTTGATGAATATAATGATGATTATGATGTTATTTTGATGGATATTCAAATGCCTATCATGAATGGTTACAAGGCTTGTGAGGTATTAAGAGAAAAAGGCGTGACAACACCGATTATTGCGATGAGTGCTGATGCGTTTGAGGATGATGTGGCAAGATGTTTGAAATGTGGCATGAATGATCATGTTTCTAAGCCAATAAATGCTGAAAAGTTGTTTGATGCGATAAGGAAGGTAATTTAGATGAATGATGAATTAAGAATAAAAGAATTAAGGGATTTAATTACTAAGTGTAATTATGAATATCATGTGCTTGATAAGCCAACGATGCTTGATAGTGAATATGATATGTTGTTTAGAGAATTGGAGGAACTAGAGGCTAAGCATCCTGAACTTTATGATCCAGCTAGTCCTACTAATAAGGTTGGCTATTCTATTATTGATTCTTTTAATAAGGTTACCCATGCTAAGCCGATGTTATCTTTGGGTGATGTCTTTTCTTATGATGAACTAAGACAATGGTCTAAAAAGATTACTGATATTTATCCAAGTGTTGAATATTGTGTCGAATATAAGATTGATGGTTTGGCAATGTCTTTGATTTATGAAGATGGTCTTTTAAAACAAGCTGTTACAAGAGGCGATGGTTTAGTAGGCGAGGATGTAACTAATAATGTTAAGACTATTAAGTCTATTCCTTTAAAGATTAATTATAAGCAACGTTATGACATTAGAGGTGAAGTTTATATGCCTAAGGCTGCTTTCTATAGTTTGAATGCGAAAAGACGTGAAAATGGTGAGGATGAGTTCGCCAATCCTAGAAATGCAGCGGCTGGTTCTATTAGACAATTGGATTCAAGTATTGCAGCTTCAAGAGGCTTAAATGGTTTCTGGTATCATGTACCAGATGATATAAATGCTTCTACTCATTATGATTCTTTGATGTACGCGAAAAGACTTGGCTTTAGAGTAAATGATACGATGCGTCTTTGTGATAATATCGAGGATGTTATTAAGGTGATTGATGATACAGCTAAGATTCGTGATGAATTGCCTTATGAGATAGATGGCATGGTAATCAAGGTTAATAGTTATGCTATGCAAAAGGAATTAGGTTTTACATCACGTATTCCTAAGTGGGCAATTGCTTATAAGTTCCCAGCAGAAGAGGTGAGAACTAAGGTAGAAGATATCTTTATTACGGTAGGCAGAACTGGTAAGTGTACTCCTAACGCAAAGTTTTCTCCTGTTAAGTGTGCAGGCACTACTATTGGTTATGCAACACTTCATAATGAAGACTATATTAAAGAAAAGGATATCAGAGTAAATGATACGATTATTGTGCGTAAGGCTGGTGATATCATTCCTGAGGTGGTAAGAAGTGTTAAGGAGAATAGGGATGGTAGTCAAGTACCTTACGTTTTCCCTGATACATGTCCTGTGTGCGGTGGCAAGTTATATCGTTTTGAAGATGAGGCTGCTCATTTCTGTATCAATAGTGATTGTCCTGCAAGACTTGTCTTTGGTATAGCTCATTTTGCCAGCAGGGATGCGATGAATATTGATGGACTAGGTGAAAAGAAGGTGGAGACTTTCTTTAATCATGGCATTTTAAGTAGTTTTGAGGATATTTATAAATTATTTAATAAGAAAGATATTATCTTAAATAT
>CAKUTY010000093.1 GCA_934692455.1 uncultured Erysipelotrichaceae bacterium | reverse complement strand
AAGTTTACTGGAGCTGCTGATATTTGTATTTTATCTTACATAGATTAATTGAAAGGTAGATGATGAAAAAGATACTGATAATTACACACTCTTTAATGGCAAAAGGCATCAATGAGACTGTTGAATTCTTAGCTGGCAGTCAAAACATAGATTTTGCTTGTTGTTTTACTGATATTAAGAATCCAGACGTATACTTGGATGAATACTTAAAATATCTAAGTAAAGATGATAAGTTGATAATTTTTACCGATTTAAAAGGTGGAAGTGTTAATCAAAAGGCATCAATGAGATTAAAGAAAGATAATTTTTATTTAATAACAGGAGTGAATTTGCCTATTGTCCTTGAGGTTTTGTTTGCTAATGAGGAATCTATAAATAAAGATTATTTAAAAGGATTGATAGAAAAAGCTAAAGAGGAAATTGTTTTAATGAATGAAATAATCAATAACGAATCTGAAAATGAATCGTTAAATAATGAAGAATTTTTTTAGAAAGAAAGGACAACATGATTTATTTAAGATTAGATGAGAGGTTATTGCACGGCCAAGTTACAACGACATGGATTAGGTATTTAGGAATTAGCCATATTATTATTTGTGATGACGAAGTAGTGAATGATAAGAACCAATGCAACCTATTAAAAATGAGTGTACCAGATGGTGTGAAAATGGTTATTAAATCCGTAGATAAAACAACATCAATGCTTAATGATGAAAGATGCAAAAATATTAAGATTTTAGTAATTTGTGCCAACTTAGAGAATGTAATGAAACTAGTTGAAAACTGTAAAGAAATAAAGGATGTAAATTTAGCAAATTATGGTTTCCAGAGTGACATGTACTCTAAAACAAATATCATGCTTACATCTAATTTGTCTGTGAATGAAGAAGAAAGAGAAATTGTAAAGAAACTAATCGCAAACAAAGATTTAGATGTATATTGCCAAGTTTTGGCTAATCAAACAAGAAAAATAATAAACGTATAGGAGAAGTTTAAAAAATGATTACAAAGGCTTTATTAGTTGGATTTGTATATTGGCTTTGTCATTTGACCGGGTATCACGCACCCAACATGTTGTTAGACAGACCAATATTCTTGGGACCACTTATCGGTTTCGTGTTGGGTGATTTTGAAACAGGTTGTGTTATTGGCGCCCAATTGGAAATGATTTTTATGGGAATTGTGTTTGTAGGAAGCGCTAGCGCAGCTGATCCCGGAGCATCTACTGCAATTGCAGTTGCGTTCGCAATACTTAATAATTTAACCGTAAATGAAGCGGTAGCAATTGCAACACCAATAGGATACTTATGTGCATTGATTATTAGTTTGGAACCAATTTTAGGTGAACTGTTTACACCAATTATAGATAGTTTCTTGAAGAAAGATGATTACAAAGGATGGACAATTGTTGGCCATGCCCTATCATTTGTAGAATTAGCAGTAGGACCTCTATTTGTTGTACTTGCTATTTGTTTAGGAGGACCTGCTGTTGAAAGCATAATGGGTGCTTTACCAGAATTTGTAATGAACGGAATTAATGCTGCTGCTAGTATGTTACCGGCTGTAGGTTTGGCTGTTTTGATTTCACAAATGTGGAATAAGAGAACTTCTATTTTCTTCTTCTTTGGATTCTTCCTAATGAAGTATATGAACTTGGATATTATATTCTTATCAATTATTGCTATTTTCATTGCTGTAAAAGATGTGTTTGATTATTTAGATAATAGAAAGACACAAACAACAGTGGCGGTTAATGACGAGGAGGATTTCTTTAATGAGTAAGTTAACTGAAGGATTATCAAAAGATGAAGTAAAACTACTTAACAATATGTATTTAAGAAGCGGCAATTATGCTATCGCATGGTGTTACAGTAGAATGCTAGGAACATCCGTTGCTTGGATTCTATATCCTTATATTAATTGGCTATATAAAGATGATCCTAATAAAGATAGAAAAATGGAAGCTCTTGAAAGGGAAGCAACAGGTTACATCAACATAACTCCACAGATTGCTCCATTATGTTATTCGATTTTTGCAGCAATGGAAAAAGAAGCAAAAGAAAATGAAGACTTTGATGTTTCTACTATAGATGCTGTAAAAGCTAGTATCCAAGGACCATTATCTGGAATAGGCGATTCAATTTTCTGGGTAACATGGAGAGTAATTGTAACTGGCGTAGCCCTAACTTTTACAGCTAAAGGCAGTGTATTAGGACCAATTATCTTTGCATTATTATTCAATATTCCAGGTTATGTACTACGTTATTATTTAACCTTTGTTGGATATAAACTAGGTACAACATTTATTTCTAAAATGTATGAATCAGGTTTAATTCAATTAGTAACTAAAGCAGCCGCAACAATTGGTTTGATAATGATTGGTGGTATGATAGCTCAACAAGTTGTTGTTCCGGTAAATTTAGTTCTTAACTTAAGTGGAAGTGAAATGGCACTAGTTGACGTGTTCAATGGCATTCTTCCTGGCTTATTGGAACTTGTGTTAATAATGGTGATTCTAAAATTAATTGAGAAGAAGACGAATATCTTATTTATAATTTTAGGAATATTTGTGGTTGGAATTGTAGGAGCGTGGGTAGGTATATTCTAATGAAAGAAAAAAATGGAAATGTAGTGATTATTGGAGCAGGTCGTTCAGGAAGAGGATTGCATGGTGAATTTTGTTATAAAGATAATTACAATATAACATTTGCAGATATAGATGCTGATTTGATTCACAAGATGCAAAAACAAGGACAATATATATCTTTCTCAGAAAATGAAGCAGGAGATGGATTCAACGAATGTGTAGTTAAAGACTATAAAGCTTATCAAATTAACGAAAATAGGGAAGATTATCTTAGTGCTTTAGCAGATGCTGATATTATTTTCACAGCAACTTTCGATGATGCATTCCCATCAATTGTTAAAGACATTAAAGATTCGATTGATGTAAGAATTGAAAAGAATATTACAAAACAATTCGCATTAATCGTGGGTGCAAATTATATTGGATTAAAAGACTACTTTGATAAAGCGTTTAAAGAAGAATTGACAGAAGAAGAATATAACTTCTATCAAAAGCATTGCGTGTTGGCAGAACAAATTATTTATAGAGTAAGTTCTTTCCCAACTCCAGAACAAAAAGAAATCGATGAGATTTCTGTGCAAAGTGATGTAGTAGATTACTTACAAGTAAATACATCACAGTTTGCCAAAGCTACAGAAATCAGAAAACCTTCATTTTTCAAGGATGAAGATGATACTTTAAAGTTTATGCACTGTAAAATTTGGAATGTTAACACTTCTCATTGCTCTTTGGCTTATCTTGGCCAATACTATGGATATAAAAACGTATGTGATGCTGCTAATGATCCAAAAATCAGCAAGTTAGCTTGGTACGCATCAAAAGAAGCTTATGCAGGACTTGCAGCTAGATATGGTATGCCTAAGGAACAAAATGTTGAAGATGTTTTGGGTCTATGGAATTGGTATCAAGACGTAACAATGAAGGATACTGTAGAAAGAGTTGGTAATGATCCAATAAGAAAATTACGAAAAGGTGATAGATTTATCGGAGCCGCCTTAAATGCGATGGAATATGGCGTATTACCAATTCATATTTGTCAAAACGCTGCATATGGATTCTATTTCCACAACGAAGGAGATCCAAGAACAGATAAGTTACATGCAATGATTAAGGAAAACGGTATAGAAAAAACTATTCAAGAAGTATGCGGTTTAGATTTAAATGTCGATAATGAAAAAATCATATATGAAATAATTTTAAAGAAATACTATGATTTAAAGGACGATGATCCTGTTAAAGAATATCTAGACAGTCACAATGGAGTAGTATTTGAAAACCATCATTAATTGACATAGTTGAAAAAACAAAAGTAAAATGAAGTCGTCTTTATGGCGACTTCATTATTTAAGGAGCGAATATAATGTTTTACGTAAGATTAAAAAATGCACAATCTAAACTTTCAAAATCTGAATATAAAATAGCGACATATATATCTGAAAATTTAAAAAAAGCAAAGGATATGACTTCATATGATTTGGCAGATAAAACCGAAGTATCACAACCAACTGTTATTCGCTTTGCAAATAAATTAGGGTACAAATCATTTAGCGAAATGTGTGAGGATATAAGTAGTAGTGTAGATTTGGAAATTGATAGTACAATGGTTAGTCCTAACGAAAGCACGCAAGAGAGCATTGTAAAATTATCACAAAACTATACTTCTATGTTGAAGGAAGTAATTAATTATAATGATTCAAAATTAATTGATAAAGTTGTTAAAAAAATTATAGATGCTAAAATGATTTTTTGTTCTGGTGCACAATCATCTAACTCGATTGCAGAACTACTAACAAACAGGTTATTAGAACTTGGACTTTTTGCGTACAATACCACTGATTCGTTTTTGGGGTTTTCTTATATTGAAAAAATGAAACAGAATGATGTAGCTATTTTTATATCGGCTAGCGGAGAATCTGCAATGACATTGAGATTAGCCAAATTAGCAAAAGAAAAAAATGTAACAATAATTGCAATCACAGGTACTCAAAATAATAGTTTAAAAGAATTGGCTGATTATTGTTTATGCTGTTCTGAAAGTATCATATACACAAATATTAGCTCACTAACGAATAGGTTTTCTCAATTATTTTTAATAGATTGTATATATTTGGGTTTATGGAAAATGGATACTGAGAGATTCAATAAGCATATAACTGAAATAGGTGGATTTACTAGACCAGATTTTGGTGGTTTCCAGTTTAAGAATGATAAAGAATTATAAATAATTTTTAACCATGATATATAAAATAATTAAATGGCTATCCTTAAAATTGATAGCCATTTAATGTTTAAAACCTTTTAATTGTGAATCTATACTCAGTGTATTCAGGTAGATTATAAGATTCTGTATATTCAACTAACGTATTGTTTCTATCATAGCCAAAATATCTAAAATAAAACACCTTTGAATCATTATTTTTCCTAAGTGGTTTTTTAAATTGCTCAGGCAAGTTAATAATACTTAAAATAGATTCAATCTTCTTTGGAACGTGACCAACACTATCCATATAGTCATATAAAGACATTGTTTTAAAATCACATCTATCTGCTGTTTCAAATATAGATAGTGGTAAATATGCAACTTGAACAGCATATGGATTATCATCTATCTTCATTAATCTAACTAATTTAAATAATAAATCTTCGTTTTTATAATATTCTTTTAAATAATCTGGCGTTTTAACTTTAGCTATATCCAAAACAGATTTTGTAGGATTCATACCACCACTTCTAATATCGGAAGCCAATCTACTTGAAGAACCTTCACCTAGGTTAATCTTTTTTTCTGTATTTGGTATCTTGGCTACATAAGTGCCACTTCCTACTACAGGAACCAACACGCCTTCTTTTATCAAATTATCCAACGCTCTTCTAACAGTCACGCGTGTTATTTCATACATTGATGCCATTTCTCTTTCAGAAGGTATTTTTGAACCTACATCATATGTTCCATTAATTATTTTCTTTTTAATATTATTTGCTAACTGGATATATAAAGGTTGATTAGTTCTATTCATTGTTGTATGTTTCTCCTCTAAATTCAAAAAAATCACATACCGCAACTGTATTATACAATTCTATAAGCCTACCTTCTGTATCATAACTTGTTCCAGTAATAACAACTACATCATCTTCTTTTAATTTCAATAATTCTTTCTCATTTCTACTTGCTTCAGATAAAACAATTCTTTCTTCACTTTTATCTATTTCGATATTGTATTTGTCGCT
>CAKUTY010000092.1 GCA_934692455.1 uncultured Erysipelotrichaceae bacterium | reverse complement strand
TTGTAATACCGTTAATAAATCAATCTTCTTATTTATAAGCCACTGCATAATGATAAATATACAAAAAATTAGAAATGTTGCGGTACCTAGCGTTAAACTTGTAGTCTTTGATAAAACATAAGAAACGCCGCTTATCGCCGCTACACCTAAATTTGTTTTAGTATTTAAAACAGTTCCTAAACATAAAATAACTAAACCACTAAAATATATGATTAAACTCTTAACTGTTATTTTCTTCATCATGCCCCCTTCTATTAAACAAAAATGGCTACTAAGGAATAACCCTTTCACCATTTTAATATAAACTATTATTCTTGTTTAAACAAGTTAATCTAATTTCTCACCATTAGAACTTATTACTTGTTTATACCAATCAAAGCTCTTTTTCTTATATCGATTCATAGTACCTGTCCCATCACTATTTAAATCAACATAAATCATGCCATAACGCTTATCAATTTCCGCAGTTGAACAAGAAATCAAATCAATGCAACCCCAAGAAGTATAACCAAAGACATCAACACCATCCTTAATCGCTTCTTCCATTTGTTTGATATGTTCTCTCATATATTCAATACGATAATCATCAATAACCGTTAAACTGCCCTTACCATCATCAACCAAAGTATCCCTTGCACCCAAGCCATTTTCAGCTACAAACAAAGGCAATTGATAACGAGCATAGAAACGATTCAAAGTATATCTAAGACCCTTAGGATCGATCTGCCAACCCCATTCAGACACTTTAGAATAAGGATTCTTACGAAGCTCTGGTGTCATATTACTACGAGATGGTTCACCAAGACTAGGATCACAACATGCGCAATTACTTGAATAGTAACTGAAAGAAACAAAATCAACAGTATTCTTCAAAGCCTCTTCATCTTCCTTAGTAACATTTAAATTAACACCAAGTTTCTCAAATCTTCTCTTAGCATAATATGGATAAGCGCCTCTACAATGAACATCCAAGAAGAAATACAAGTCATTATCTAAGTCCATTACCTTTAAAATATCATCAGGATTTGGTGTTAATGGATAAACAGTAATACCCACAACCATGCAACCAACCTTATTATCAGGATCAATTTCATGAGCTAACTTTGTTGCCCTAGCGCTAGCAACCAATTCATGATGCATAGCCTCATATAAATCTTGATTAGTCAATTCTTCCTTAGGAGTATTAATAGCACCAGCCACAAACGGTTGTCTTAGTATCGCATTAATCTCATTGAAAGTAATCCAATAATGAACCCTTCCCTTAAAATGATTAAACAAAGTATTACAATACTTAAGATATAAATCTATTAACTTCCTACTTGCCCAACCATTATACTTTTCAGCCAACGCAAGAGGTGTTTCATAATGAGAAATAGTCACTAATGGTTCAATGCCATATTTTAAACATTCATCAACCACATGGTCATAGAACTCTAAACCCTTTTCATTAGGCACTTCTTCCTCACCTGTAGGATAAATTCTAGACCAGGCAATAGAGAAACGATAGACCTTAAATCCCATTTCCGCAAACAATTTAATATCTTCTTTATAACGATGATAATGATCAATACCCCTAAGTTTTAAATTATCACTTGTTGGTACTTCAGTCCTTTTCCCAAAACCCTTTGGCAAAACATCCTGAATTGATAATCCCTTACCATCTTCGTCATAAGCACCTTCACATTGATTAGCAGCAGTAGCGCCACCCCATAAGAAATTATCACAAAAAGCCATATTTATTTCTCCACAGGATCTTTATAAAGGATATAACTTACTACAAAGGCAACCACAAAGGCAATTGCAGCACCAGCACAAGCTAAATAGAAGTTTGACATAGGAGCATCTAAACCAATATATGAAGGTAGAGTTAATAAACCTGGAGCACCACCTGAATAGTTTTTAACACTGAAGCAACCCATGAAGAAACCACCAAGACCGCCACCAATCATAGAAGCAATCATATTTGTCTTTGTATTCATAGTTACACCAAACAATACTGGTTCCGTAATACCACAAACTGCTGTGATACCTGTTGCTGAAGCAAGCTGCTTGAAGTCAGCATTCTTAGACTTAACAGAAGCACCTAAAGCAGCAGCACCTTGAGCCACGTTACTTGCAAGTTGACCAGGATAGATTGGTTGGTCAAAACCAATAGTCATACGGTTATTGATACCGATAGGAGTAATCGCATGGTGAGTACCAGTCATAACAAGGAATGGTAGGAAAGCACCTAATAGTGTTGGAACAAGCCATGGAGCAACTGTACTTAATGTATTAATTACAGAACCCAAGAAATTACCAACAACATATCCAATAGGACCTAATACACATAAAGTAGCAACGCCAACCACAAACATTGTGATTAATGGAGCAGTAAAGAACTTGATTGCCTTAGGTGAATACTTGTTCGCAAGAGGTTCAACATAAGACATCAACCAAACACCCAATAAGATAGGTACTACAGTTGCAGAATATGAAGCATTATAAATTGGAAGTCCAAAAATACTTACTGCTTGAGTTGGATCGGCCTTAGCAGCACCAACTAAAGTCACAAAGTTAGGATGTAACAACATACCTGCAAGCATCATTGCAAGGAAACGATTACACTTTAATTTAGAAGCAGCAGAATCTGCCAATAAAATAGGCAAGAAATAGAAAGTAGCATCGCCCATAAAGTTTAATACTTGATAAGTCATATCAGCCTTATCAACTAACTTAAAGGCAACCAAGACTGCAAGAACAGCCTTCAACATACCAGAAGCAGTTAATGCAGGTAGAGTAGGTGTGAAGATACCTGTTAAAGTATCAATAAATTTATTAACACCCTTCTTTTCATCCTTCTTTTCATCAGCACTGCCACTAGCAGCAGCATCACCAACGATGTTTGATACTGCTTGATATAATTCAACAACATCTGGTCCAATGATAATTTGATATTGACCATTTGAATTGGCAACACCTAATACGCCCTTAGTCTTCTTGATTTCTTCTTCTTTAATCAATGAAGCATCTTTTAAATTTAAACGTAATCTAGTAGCACAATGAGTAGCGAAACTAATATTATCTTTACCACCAACAAGTTCAACTAATGTTGACGCTAAAGCATCAAAACTGTTTTTCATAATTTTTTTCTCCTCTAATTTTTCCTATCCACTTCTTACCGGCCGAATAAGAAATGTTATGAACTAATTTTTCTCTCTATCATATAAGCGATTAACATGTAATAAGATATACATCTTCTCCTCGCTTGATAAAGCCACATTTAATTTTTGATTAACATAAGACGCGATATCCTCTACACAATTATTCATTTCAGGATATTGTTTAGATAATGAAATATACATCTCACTATTCTTATCCTCCATTTGATCAGATTCACGAATACGCTTTAATAAATAATGCATATGTGATACAAACCTAGAATAACTGAAATCATTCTTATCGATAGTCATCGCAAAATGTGTTTCAATTATTTCGCTTATCTTCTCAATAATAGTTTCATCATCATGTTCATCAAAACTTTGTGTCTTAGAATTAACAATATGTAAAGCTATATAACTAGCTTCTTCCTTAGGCAAGAAAATCTTTAATCTTTGACCAATTAGTTTAACTGCATACAATCCAACCTTATATTCATTTTCAAATAGATATTGAATATCATAGACAATCGGTAATTTAACCTTATTACCTTCCTTATATCTTTGGATTGTAAAGTTAATATGATCAGCCATTGTGAATACGATCGCAGGAGATAAAGGCTCACTAATCAAAGAGTTCGCATAGTCAATAATATCTACTGAAGACCTAATAATTTCTTCATCAATATCAGCAATTGCACTAGATACTCTTGAATCAATGTTATAGAAGGTTCTTTCAATCTCGGTTAAAGATAAGTCTCTTGGAAAACTTCCAAAGCCGATACCCTTGCCAAGCGCGATAAGTTCCCTTCCATTTCCATCTACACAATAAGCTACGTTATTGTTTATTTTCTTGATCGCTTTCACTTTAATTCCCCTTCATATTAAATAAAAAACTCTCTTGTTGCATATCCAAAACACGTCTTTGTATTTAGGTTAAGCCTCAAGAGAGTAACTGTCCATGTATACGCTTCCGTTATATAATCGAAAAGCGGTTTGTCAATAAGTTTTTTAAAACCTGAAGTAAAAAGTTAAGTTCCACTTTAAGATAGGCAAAATTGAATTAAGTCTTTTAGGAAGTTCAAGTTGTATTTACTCTTTGATTTAAGTGACAATAATCTTACAAGAACATCTTTTGTCATTTAAAGAAAGGAGAATGTAATTATGACTGATAAAGGTGCTCATTTAACATTATCTGAAAGACAAATTATTGAAACAGGAATCTCTAAAGGAGCTTCTAAGAAATCTATCGCCGATACTATTGGCAAGGATAAATCTACTATAGGAAAAGAGATAAAGAATCATATAATACTAAAACGATATTATGCCTATCCAATTGATTGCGTGAAATACCCTAAGTGTAATGATAAGAATACTTACTTGTGTAATAAGGGGGTGTTCCAACTATACAAAGTTTAAATGTTCAAGAAGAGATAGAACCCCTGGTGCTTGTAATGGTTGTGAGAAATATAAAAACTGTCGATATGATAAATATTATTACGATGCACTAAAAGCTAATGAAGAATACAGGGATGATCTTATCAATTGTAGAATTGGTGTTAATGCCACGCTTGATGAAATAAGAGAATTAGGTAACTTAATTAAGCCACTTCTTGATAAGGGACAATCATTATATGTCATATGTCAAAACCATCCAGAAATAAAGGTATGTGAACAGACTTTATACAACTACATTGAAGATGGTGTATTCAAAGATGCTGGATTAAGTATTACCTGTATGGATTTAAAAAGACAAGTAAGTAGAAAACTACCTAAGAGTAAAAAGGTAGAGTATTCAAAAAGACAAGATCGTTCTTTCTTAAAAGGAAGAACCTATCAAGACTATAAAGAATATATGGAGAATAATCCTTATGCCAATGTAGTAGAAATGGATACTGTGTATAACGATATTTCTAATGGTCCTTTCTTACAAACTTTTAAGTTTCTAAGATATGATTTATTAGTATGTATCTATCATGAAACAAAGACATCAGAACAGATGTATAAAGACATTCTATTATTAGAATCAATACTTGGTGAAGAAATCTTCTCACGTGAAGTAGAAGTATTAAAGACTGATAGAGGAAGTGAATTCTATTTAGCTGATAAAGCTGAAGTAAGAGAAATAGATGGAACACTTAGAACTAGAGTATTTTATTGTGACCAAGTGGCATCTTATCAAAAAGGTTCCTTAGAAAATGTTCATATATTAGTTAGAGATATTTGTCCTAAAGGTTGTGATCTTTATAATCTTGGATTAGATAGCCAAGAGAAAGCTAATAGGATATCTATTAATATCAATTCCTATAGAAAAGAAAAACTGAAAGGTAAAACATCCTTCCAGTTAACAGAATTCTACAGTCCAGATCTAGCCGAAAGACTCTCAAATTTCGGCTTAGTTCCAGTAGCTGCAGATAGCGTAGTGCTTAAACCTACACTTCTCAAATAAAGTTTAAGTACTAATAATCAAAGACAAAAGATGTTCAAACTATAAAATACCAAGTGGAATTAAGTCTTAATGATATTAAAGCGACCTAATACCATGAACTTTTAATAATGTTTTCTTTACATCTTTAATCCTTATCTTATATATGTATTGTATCAATAAAAGTAAATTCAACACATAAAAACAGTGTCAATCATACGATTAACACTGTAATTCCAAGATTAAATTCACCTATTTCTTTTGAAGGCTTTAAAGTGGAACTTAACTTTTTACTTCAGCA
>CAKUTY010000091.1 GCA_934692455.1 uncultured Erysipelotrichaceae bacterium | reverse complement strand
AAAATATTGTTGTATTAAATTAAAGCCATTTATCCAGATTTTTAATCTTTTCATACTAACTTAAACGATAACCAAAACCATAAATGGTTTGGATATTAATATTTGGCATCTTTTTTCTAAGTCTTCTAAGCGTATCGTCAACAACACGATCACTACCGAAATAGTTATCATCCCATACTTTTTCAAGGATTTGTTCTCTTAAAAAAGCCGTTCCTCTATTCTTAACAAACAACATCAAAAGATCAAATTCTTTAGTAGTTAAATCGATAACATTATTGTTGTCATCATAAACAATGCGTTTGCCTTCATCAATAAGATAACCATCAACATTGATTCTAGCATCTTCCTTATATACTCTTTTGATAATGTTATTTACTCTTAATACCATTTCCTTAGGAGAGAAAGGCTTAGTGATATAGTCATCACTGCCTTTTTCTAGTCCTATAATACGGTCAAATTCTTTATCACGAGCCGACATGAAAATTACCGGTTTATTTTGGTCACGTGACTTAATTTCCTCAATTAAATCAAAACCACTCTTATCATCTAGCATGATATCCAAAACCCATAAGTCAACTTCATCATCTAAGTGAGCATAAGCCTCATCAAAAGTAAGGTATGAATTTACTATATACCCCTCTTTTTCAAGATATCTCTTTACTAGTTCGTTAAGATCTTTTTCATCCTCAACGACATTGATAATTTTTTTCATTTAAGCACAATAACCCTTTTCCTTAATAAGATCAATTACTTCATAAACATCTTTATGACACAATTCATCTGTTTCCGCCTCAACCATTACTCTAATCAAAGGCTCAGTACCGCTAGGTCTAACCAAAATTCTGCCGTTATCACCTAGTTCATCACTGATTTCCTTAATCTTCGCATTAATTGTTTCATCATTTAAGACAATTGTCTTATCAACAACTCTTTGATTAACCAATAATTGAGGATAAACTCTTAATTCGCTTGTAGCCTCATCAATATTCATATTCTTTTCTTGAAGTACTTTTAATACAAATAAGGCATTTCTTAGGCCATCACCATAGTTGGCATCATTTTTATAAATGATATGACCTGATTGTTCACCGCCAATCACGAAGTCATTATTTAACATTGACTCCAATACATACTTATCACCTACAGGTGTAATATTAGTGTTAATATCAATCTTTTCTAAAGCCTTGAATAAGCCCATATTAGACATAACAGTAGTAACTAAAGTGTTATTAGTTAATAGATTATGTTCCTTAAGGTATTTAGATAACATATACATAATCTTATCACCATCTATTACATCACCTTTATGATCAACAAAAAGCACTCTATCGGCATCGCCATCAAACGCAAAGCCAAGATCATAATCGCCTTCTTTTACTTTTTCTTGTAACATTTGTAAGTGAGTACTACCACACTTATTGTTGATATTTATACCATTGAAATCATCATTGATATAAGTTACTTCAGCCTTGGTCTTGTTAAGAACATCCTTAGCGGTTACGCAATTAGAACCGTTTGCCAAATCAACTATCAACTTATAGCCGCTCAAATCAAGTGGATATAAGTCATTAATATGTTCCTTATATTCTTCAATACCCCTTGAATATTCATAAATATGACCGATTTGATCCTTAGTAGCATATTCGATGCCTACAGGATTATCGATATAATCTTCGATTAATAATAAAACTTCTTCAGCTAATTTAACTCCATTGTTGCCAAAAAGTTTAATTCCATTGTCACTAAATGGATTGTGTGATGCTGAAATCATAATGCCTGCATCAAACTTTTCTTTTTCAGCTACATATGCCAAACAAGGTGTTGAACAATAGCCTAAAAGATAAACGTCAGAGCCGCAGCTTGATATAGCTGCAGCTAGAGCATTTTCAAACATCGAACTTGACAAACGTGTATCCTTACCAACAACAACCTTTCCTTGACCGTTTTTCTTATAATAGTTACCCACATAACGTCCAATTTTCAAAGCTGTTTCTAAAGATAATGTAGTATTGGCATCTCCCCTAATACCATCTGTTCCAAAATATTTACCCATAATTTTACTCCTGTGATACTAATGTAATATTTAAATTCTTTGGATTTACTTCAGCAGATACATAAGCATCTGTGTTTATATTTACTGAAATTGGTAAATCATATGTTCCTGGTTCTAAATCCTTAAAATCTACATAGACAAAGAAATCAGAAGCACTAACTTTATCAATATTACTTTGAGTTCCTTTAATAATTAATGAAACTTTCAAGGTGTCTGCATAGCTTACACCATAACCATTATTATTGTTGATTGAGTTTAAAGTTACATTCTCAATCACTTTTTCGCTTGTTGCACCCAAAGTAGCCTTTAAAGTAACCGTTGAAACCGAACTTGCCTTAACCCCATTTGGTAAAACAACCGGTTGAATAATTTCTGTATCCGAAGTTACTGTAGACAAGTCTAAATCAACCGTAACTTCATTAATTGTATCAAGAATACTTTCAGATGCATAAATTTCAGTAGTTTGATGATTCATAGAAACTGATTCTAGTGAGAATCCTTGTGGTGCATTGCCAGTAACATTCAATTTAATTGGTACTGTCTTAGAAGGTGATGAAATACCAACTTTAACAGTAACGGTATTTGGAACAATTTCCGCATTAACAACCTTACCATTTGCATCATAGGCAACAAGTGGCGCATCTACTTCAAAGTCACTTGTTTGTCCTGCGACATTAATCAGTGCCTTTACCAAAGCAATTGAATTAAGTGTATCTTGACTAGCACGGATATTAACCTTGTTGTTGCCAGAGGCAAAAACAGGTGTTCCTAAAATATATTTAGAATCTAATTGATTCTGATTTATGAAATCATAAGATAAATCAAATTGAGCAGTGGTTTTTGGTTTTAAAGTAACTGTAACTTGACTTGGTTTAATAACAGTATTAACACTATCACCATAACCTGTGGTAGTTAATTCTACAGTATACGTTCCCTCTGTATAGCCTTCAAGGTTTAAGACACAACTTCCTGTTTTAGTAGCAGCATTATTAACACTAGCTGCATCACCAGTTATGGTAACATCACAAGTTTCAGGTAAACCACCTACTTCAAACGATTCGGAATTATATCTAGAAATCACATTAACATTTGTAAGTGTTTTAGAACTTGAAAGTGCAGCTGTAAAGCTTGTATCGTTAAAATTCACAATGAAATATGCTAGGCATGACAATAAAAAGGCAAAAATAATAGCATATGTTTTTGTGAAGAATAACTTATCAACAAACGAAGATGTCCATCTAAAGAATCTTATAATAGTTTCTTCAAATGATTCTAGAGTTCCATTATTAGCATTCTTACGAGCAATCTTTTTTGCCTCGTTTAATTTATCTTGAGGATTTTTAATCTTACTTGCCATCTACCTTATCCTCACTTTCTTTTACATCAACCGATTCAACTTTAAAATCAGTTGCTTGTTGTTTAGCCTTTTTATTCACTTTAAAGCGGTTATTAAAAGGAACTTTCATACCGCCTTCTTCGTTTTTAATGATAAATTCAGGATCATCTTCAATCTTTAGTTTTCTTCTAGAAGTTGAAGTATCACCGATTTCGATTTCATCATTACAAATAACTTTTCTCAAATATTCTTTTAGTTGTTTCTCATTAACGGTAAAGATACGTCCATTTTCCGCAATAGAAATAGCACTTGTCTCTTCTGATACAACAATGGTAAGCGCATCACTCACTTCAGAAATTCCAAGACCAGCTCTATGTCTTGCACCATATCTGCTAGATAAATTAATACTAGTTGGCGGAAAATAAGCACTTGCACAAGCAATCTTATCACCTTGAATAATTACAGCACCATCATGTAAAGGAGTTGTAGTCATAAAGATAGAACATAATAATTCTTTAGAAACAGTTGCGTTTACTGCGATACCGGTTTTTACATAATCCTGCAAACTATTTGATTGTTCAATGGAAATAAGAGCACCAATTCTTTCATGTGATAAGACAATAGCTGCATCGTAAATTTGATTAACAAGATCTTCTTTTTCATTAGCCAACAAAGTTGTGATCTTTGAAAACGCATTAGTCTTACCAATTTTCTCCAAAGCTCCTCTAATTTCTGGTTGGAAAATAATTATTACAGCTAAAAAGCCCCAGCTAATTAATGTGTTAGAAAAATATTCTAATGTAGTAAGACCAAGTAATCTTGCAATTCCGTTAAATATTAAAATAAAGATGATTCCTTTAAAGATTTGTATTGTACGATTATTATTTCTTACAAATAGAATGGCGTAGTATAGAATGAACCACATAATGCCGATATCAAGCACTATTCTAAACACGTGCCATATATTTTGTATTGTTAGATTTATATTATAATCTGGCATAAACCCTCCTTTATAAGTCAATTCATTATAGCATATTTGGATAATGCGATAGAATATAGTCATGAATGAAAATATTGTGAAATTAAATTATAAAGATAAAGAGATTTATCTTGTAAAAACTGCTCATGTTTCTAAAAACAGCATAAATGATGTTAAAGAATGTATTGGGGAAGTTAAGCCTGATGCGATTTGTATCGAACTCGATGAAGATCGATATAAGAAAATTAGTGATCCTGAAAAATGGAGTGATACCGATATTGTTAAGGTCATCAAAGAAAAGAAAGTAGGCTTTTTATTAGTAAACCTAATTCTTGCTTCTTTCCAAAGAAGAATGGCTATCAATATGGACTCTAATTCTGGTGGTGAAATGTTAGAAGGCATTAAACAAGCAAAAGAATTAAATGTACCACTTGTTTTAGCTGATAGACCTATCAAGACTACCTTCTCTCGTATTTGGAATAGTTTAGGCTTATATGAAAAATCTAAGTTGCTTGTAAGTATTATCGGTTCCATCTTTGATGATGAAGAAATTTCCGAAGAAGATTTACAAGCATTGAAAGAAGCAGACGCTCTTGAAGCAGCCTTAAACGAGGTTGGTAAAGAATTCCCTAATGTTAAAAAAATATTGGTAGATGAAAGAGATGCTTATTTATCTTCTAAGATTAAGAATGCTGATGGTAAGAAAATTGTTGCGATCATTGGAGCAGCTCATGCAGGTGGTATTGAAAGAAACTTAAATAAGGATATCGATATTAATGAATTAAATGTCGTTAAAAAGAAAAAGGGTATTGGAACAGTAATTAAATGGTTAATTCCAATAGCTATTATTTCAATCATTATTTATACTCTATGGTCAAACAGGGATGCTGGTTTAAGTCAAATTAAATCATGGATTCTTTGGAATGGTACTTTAAGTGCTTTAGGTACCCTATTAGCATTCGGTCATCCACTTAGTATCCTTACAGCCTTTGTGATGGCACCTATCACATCACTTAATCCTTTACTTGCAGCCGGTTGGTTTGCTGGTATAGTGGAAGCTATGATTAGAAAGCCTAAGGTTAAAGACTTTGAGAACCTAGGTGAAGACACTAATACTTTAAAAGGCTTCTGGAAAAATAGAGTTACAAGAATTTTATTGATTGTTGTATTTGCCAACGTCTTCTCAAGTATTGGCACATTTATCTCTGGATTAGACATTTTTACAACATTTTTAAAAAATATTTAAGAGTGATATTAAGAAAGTCACTCTTTTTTCATAAGCCAAAACAAGATTATTCAAAATCTTTTTATCGCTCAGAATGCCCTATTTTAGGCACTTTTTGAAGATTTGGAAGAAAGTTTTAAAAAAAGTTTTAAAAATTTGTTGACAGGGTATCAAAATACATGGTATAGTTAATAGGCGCTGGAGGTTTAGCTCAGTTGGGAGAGCATCTGCCTTACAAGCAGAGGGTCAGCGGTTCGAGCCCGTTAACCTCCACCA
>CAKUTY010000090.1 GCA_934692455.1 uncultured Erysipelotrichaceae bacterium | reverse complement strand
CTAAATAATCATTTAAAATAAAGCATTCATATTCATCTTCAATTTCAGGCTTATTATTAAATGATGTTGTATGTGAGCACCATGAATATTTATTTTTATAGCATTTGATACTTAAGTTATCACTTTTATTTAATATCTTTATATATAGTAAGGCTTTATCAACGTTTTTACATGTTATATCGTTAAACATTGTATAGTTAAGCCTTAATAAATACTCATCTTGATTTTCTCTTAAAAAGGCAATAATAGCGTAGGCATTATTTTTATCCTTTTCGTTAAAAGATAAAACATTATCAAGCATTAGTTTCTTTAAATAATAGTTTATTTCAACATTTGTGTGCTTGTGAGTATCGAAATAGGAACAATATTTTGTTGGATAATCCTTTGAAAGATGAATTAAAGAATAATTACAAAGATTTATTCGAAATAGTTAAGGCTGTAATTATTGATGTTAATGAACCTGATGTGATTATACCTAGTGATGATGAAATCGCTTATGTAATGTTGCACTTTTGCACGGCGATAAAAAGAGACATCAAACAAATTAAACCCTTAAGGGTTTTGGTTGTTTGTGCAACTGGAATTGGAACAGCCGAGTTACTCAGTTTGGGGCTAAAGGAAAACTTTAATTTTGAAATAGTTGATAAGTTAGCTAAACATCAACTAAAAGATGAAAAATACTTGAATGATGTAGATTTAATTATTTCAACAGTGCCGTTAAAATCAAGGATACCTAGTGTGGTAGTTAGTCCTATTTTAAAGGAAAAAGACATTATAGATATAAAACACTTTATCAATAGACTTGATTTGGTTGGTAAATTAGATATTAAAAGTACAAAGATGTCTAAAACTGCTGTCATGCTTAAGGATTTGTTAAATAAATATCCATCTAATAAAGATGAAGAAATACTTATAGAGAAAATTAAAACATTATTACTAAATGAAAAGGGAGAAAAAAATTATATGCTAAGCGACTTAATAAGGAAGGAAACAATAGCTTTGGGTCTTGAAGTTAATGATTGGCAAGACGCAGTTAGAAAGGCAGGACAGCTATTGATTGACGACGGTTCTATTACAGAAGAATACATTGATGGTGCAATTGAGAATGTGAAAGAATTAGGGCCATACATAGTGATTACTAAAGGCATCGCCTTGCCACATGCTACAAACAAGGTTGGGGTTAATAGAACAGCCATGTCATTAATTACTTTGAAGAATCCCGTAAATTTTGGAAATAAGAACAACGATCCTGTTGATACTGTGTTTATGCTTGCAACAACTTACAAGATTTGTCGGAATTCTTGGGAGATGAAGAGTTTCTTAATATTTTAAGACACGATACTACAATTGAAAAAATTTTAGCTTTTATAGCTACAAATGAAATAAAGAAAGGAGGTAAGTAAGATGAACACCAAAAAAGCATTAATCATGTGTCGTACAGGAATGGGTAGTTCTATGATGCTGAAAATCAAGGTTGATAAATTGATTGATAAAAATAAGTATCCATTGGATGTTACACATGATGCGTTTAGCGGATTTGCTGGTCAACAAAATGTTGATATTATCATCACCATGGAAGATTTAATTGATGAATTTAAAGATTCTTCTGCTTATGTCATCGGTGTTAAAGACATCATGGATGTTGATTATCTAGAAAGAGAACTAAACAAGTATTTTGAAAGTCAAAAACAATAATAAGAGAGGGGAGTAAATTATGGCTTTTTTACAATTCATAGTCTATGACGTATTAGGTCAGGCTGCATTATTGATCGGTTTAATGGCATTAGTAGGCCTATTAATCCAACACAAACCTGCTGATAAGGTTATTTCAGGAACAATTAAAACTATCGTAGGTTTCTTAATTTTCGGTATTGGTTCAGGTGCTGCACAAACAGCGTTGAATGGTTTCCAATACTTATTCTCAACAGCTTTCGGATTAGAGGGTGTTACACCTATTTCTGAAGCTATTACTGCACAAGCACAAACTGCTTTCCCTATGGTTATCGCATTAATCATGGTATTCGGTTTCGTTTGTAACTTAATTATCGCTAGATTCACTAAGTTTAAGTACATTTTCTTAACAGGTGGACACAGCTTATTCTTAAGTGCTTTATTAGCTATTCTATTAAAGGCTTTAGGTTTAAGCGATGTTGCTGCTATCGCAATTGGTTCAATCATTCATGGTTTTGCAGCTGCTATATATCCTGCAATTGCACAAAAGTCTATGAATGCAGTTACAGGTTCTGACGAAATCGCAATTGGCCACTATTGCACATTAGCTTATGCTTTATCAGGTTGGTTAGGTTCTAAAGTTGGCGATCCTAAGGATAGTACTGAAAACATTAAGCTTCCTGGTTGGTTATCAATGTTTAAGGATTATATCGTTTCAGTATCTCTATCAGTAGGTATCTTCTACTATGTTGCTGCTATCGTATGTGGTCAAACTGTAGTTGAAAGTGTTTCTGGTGGTGTTCATTGGTTGATTTATCCATTAATGCAAACATTAACATTTACAGGTGGTTTATATGTAATTATCACAGGTGTTCGTTTGTTCTTGGGTGAAATCGTTCCAGCATTCGTTGGTATTTCTGAAAAGTTTATCCCTGGAGCTAAACCAGCATTGGATTGCCCAGTTGTATTCCCATATGCTCCAACTGCTACAGTATTAGGCTTTATCTCAGCTTATGCTGCTGGTTTAATTTGCATGTTTATCATGGCTGCATTAGGAACTACTGTTATGATTCCAGTTGCAATTCCATTCTTCTTTATTGGTGCAACAGCCGGTGTATTTGGTAATGCACGTGGTGGATGGAAAGGCTGTGTTCTAGGTGCGTTTGTTACAGGTATCTTAATTTCTGTAGGACCAGCATTGATTTATCCAATCATGCAAAGCGTTGGTCTATCAGGAACTAGTTTCCCAGAAACCGACTTTAACCTAATTGGTATTGTATTCAACGTTATTGGTAAGTTACTAGGTAAATGGTAATAGTTTAAGGATGCCTGGTGTTATACCAGGCATCTTAATTGAAAGGATTATATATGGAAGTAAAAGAATTAAAGAAAATCGCTAATGACAATCGTAAAAGAATTGTTGATATGGTTTATCGTGCAAAAGTAGGGCATGTTGGTGGTGCGTTATCTGTTATCGATTTGGTTACTGCTATATCAGAATTGGATATTGATTATTCATCTCCAAATAGAAGCAGAATTGTTCTTTCAAAAGGACATGCTTGCCCTGCTTTATATGCGGAGTTAGTTCAAAAAGGCATTTTAGAAGAAAGTGAATTAAACACTTTTAGAAGATTGAATTCAAGACTTCAAGGGCATCCATATACTCAAGATATACCTGAGCTTGATGCTACTACGGGTTTACTAGGACAAGGTTTTTCAATGGCTGTTGGAATGGCAATTGTAAAAAAACAATATGATAAGGATCATCGTGTTTATGCGATTGCTGGAGATGGCGAAATGGATGAGGGACAAATGTGGGAAGCTATCATGATGGCTGCACATAATAAATTAAATAATTTAATTTTCATTATTGACTACAACAAATTGTCTTCTACTCATCCTACTAATGAAATAATCAACCTTGAACCATTAGTAGAAAAGATGAAAGCTTTCAATTTGCATACTATTGAAATCGATGGAAATAATATGGAAGAAATTGTTAGGGCTTTAGATGAAGCTAAGCAGGTTGCGGACAAACCTATTGCTATAGTGGCAAATACAGTTAAGGGCAAGGGTGTTTCATTTATGGAAAATGTTGGTAAGTGGCATTCAAGTGGTTTGACTGATGAAGAATACAAAATTGCTATGGAAGATTTAAATCGTATTGAGGAGGCATTATAATGGCATACAATACAATCACATTAAGAGAATTAATTGGTGACATGTTGAATGAAGTTGCTTCAACTAGAGATGATATTTATGTAATTGATAGTGACTTGGCCAAATCAACTACTACAAATAAATTTGAGACTTTGCATAAGGAACACTTTGTTGAAACTGGTATTGCTGAACAAAATGCTATGTCTATCGCTGCCGGTATTGCTAGGGAGGGTAAAGTCCCTTTCTATGTGAACTTTGCAATGTTTGTGTCTGGAACTGCTTGGACTCAATTAAGACAAATTTGTTATGCAAAAGAAAATGTTAAATTAATCGCAACCCATCCAGGTATGGATGGTGGGTATGACGGAGCCACACACCACGCTAATGAAGATATTGCTTTGATGCGTGTACTGCCAAATTTAAGAGTGTTGGTTCCGTCAAATCCTGATGAATTAAGGGCTGCGATTAACCTAGCTTTAGAATATGATGGACCTGTTTATATTCGTTGCGTAAGAGATAGCGTGCCTAACCTTCCTGCAACAGGAGAGCTTGCTTTTGGCAAATCAACTATAGTTAAGGACTTAGGTGATGATTTTGCTTTAGTTTATGAAGGGACAAGCGCGGATTTGGCGTTTAGATCTTTTGAAGAAGCAACTAAGCAAGGACTAAAAGGAAAATTGGTGAATGTTTTCTCTATCAAACCATTTGATACAGAAACAATATTATCTTTAGCACAATCTGTTGGCAAAATAGTTACAGTAGAAAATCATTCAGTACTTGGTGGATTAGGTTCACTGGTTGCTGAAACAATTTCTTCATTAGATCATCATGGAAAACTATATAGAGTTGGCGTAAATGATGTATTTACTGAATCTGGTCCTAGTAAAGATATCAAAGAAAAATACGGTCTAAATGTAGAAAATGTATTGAACTATATTAAAAAATAATTAAAAGCACCGCGAGGTGCTTTTAATTGTGTTGACTATTTAAGAACGTATTCTTTAGTTTCGCCATTAACCTTTACTACTAGGTATTTAGCTTCTGGCTTAACATATACATCTACTCCCTCAACGCTTTTTAAAGTGATTTTATTATCTTTAAGTACAGCTTTGATTTCAGCATCAAGATCAGTAATGTTTACATCTTTTTCATCAAATTGAACAACAGTGTTAATTTTCATAAGAAATGTCCTCCCTATAACAACAATTCTATTCTTTTTTTAATCAAAATCAAATTTTTCCAATAATTCCCTTAATTCCATCAAAGGACGATTAGGCTTGTGCTCAATTTTATAGTCTTTCTTAAATAACTCATATCTTTCAATGAATTCTCTAGATGACATTCTATTAGCACCATTGGCGAAGACTCTTAATTGTTCAAGATAATCGCTGGTTACAACAATCACCTTATAGTCCTTGGTTAATTCTTTAGTTTTAACTTCGATATATTCATCAGCTGTTTGTTTGTTCTTAGTATAGACAATAGTGATGTTGTCATGGTTTATTGTCCTAGCTCTTTTTTCTTCTGTCTTATAAGCATCAAAGACCAGAACACATTGAGCATTCACATAACCACCAAAGTCACAGACCATATCAACTACCTTATCTCTTAAGATTTGAAAGTCTTCTTCCCTATATTCTTTAAGTGTATGTAAAAGGTTATAACCATCAACGATATAGATAATCTCTTTATAGACAACCTCTTTATTTTCTTCTTTAGTTTCTTCCTTCTTGGTATATACCCTAGTCTTTTGTTTATAAGTGTTATTAAAGACACGGTTTAGTTCTTCGTTAGAAATAGTTTGCCTTTCATATGTATATGGAACATATGGCTTTTCTTCATCTAAAGGAATATCATCATCAACTTCAAATTCAGGTTCCTCTGCATAGTACGCGATAGAGACATTGATATTAAATCTATCTTTCAATAGCTTTAAAACAATCTCTTCCATTAAAGGACTATTAATATAGATAGTGACCTTATCATCTACTAATTGAATATTTAATTCAGGTAGTTGTTTATTGATGGGTTTAATCTTATTGAATAAGTCATAGCT
>CAKUTY010000089.1 GCA_934692455.1 uncultured Erysipelotrichaceae bacterium | reverse complement strand
CCAATGTAGACCACTGTTTCCAGAAGGCGGGTTTTGATAAGCACAGATTATATTATACACAGGGTGATTATGGTTTGTGGCAGTGTTCTAAGGCTTGTCACAATAAAACCTATGATAATGAAGAAATCGTGCATCAAATGGTGTTAGAACAAAAGGATATGAAGATTCCTACACGTTTGATACCAAAATGTCCTGTTTGTGGTGCACCTATGACAATGAATTTAAGATGTGATAATTTCTTTGTACAAGACAAAGGGTGGTATGTTGCTAGAGAATGTTATGAGGATTTTATTAGACGACATAAAAATATGCATGTTTTATTTCTGGAACTTGGTGTAGGTGCGAATACACCAGTTATTATTAAATATCCTTTTTGGCAGATGACGGCTAAAAATCCAAAAGCTATTTATGCTTGTGTTAATTATGGTGAGGCGGTAGTGCCAAGAGAAATCGCTAAACAATCGATTTGTATTAATGAGGATATTTCTAAGGTGTTGGAAGATTTACGTTTTAGTTAGTTGCAACCACTAGTTGCTAAAAATTAAAGCATGCTTGATATACTTTTTATAACTGTATTGATAAACTGAATCTACAAAGGAGATCCATATATGACACTTGGAGAAAATATTGCACGTCTTCGTACAAAAGAAAACTTGTCGCAAAGCGATCTTGCTGATATGTTGGATGTATCTCGTCAAAGCATATCTAAATGGGAGACTGATACTTCTATTCCAGAGCTTGATAAGCTTTTAAAGCTTTCGGAACTTTTTGGTGTAACGCTTGATGAATTAGTGAACGGTGAGAAAACTCTAAAGATAGAAGCTGAATCTGTATCTGAACATGAAAAGTGTCGTACTATTACTGGAACAGTTTTGTTGTGCACTGGTGTTGTAATAATGATTCTTTGTTTATTACTTGCTGGTGATTTACTAGCAGGACTTCTACTTGCGTTACCATTTATCATTTGTGGCATTATTTGTTTTGTGGTTAAGAAACATGTTGGATTATGCTGTGGATGGACAATATATTTATGTGTTGACCTATACCTACGTTTTGCAACTGGTCTTTCTTGGACTACTATCTTTATGACACATATTTGGACTGCACAAATGAATTATGCAAGGCTTGCTATCGCTTGGGTACAGTTTATTGGCATGCTTATAATGATTGTATGCACTGCGCGTTCTTATAGAGAATTAAGATTACCAATGACAAAGAAAGAGGCAACATGGTTAATTATTGGTTGGCTTTTTGTACTTGTAATATTACCAATTATAATGAGCTATGGAGTTATGCCACTATGGTTGGATGATTTGGAAAGCTACAATAATTTATACTTCTTCATCAACATTTTATATAGCTATTTACGATTGGCTCTTGTTAATGTATTGCTTGTACGTAGCCTTGCTGTTTGGCGTATGAGACATTAGAAAAATTATGAATAAGCATTTAATCTAGTATGATTGTTTGCTTATTTTTTATATGTTTTGAAAGCGTTTTCATTATATATTGAATTGTGGTAAATAATTACATTTTTAAAAGATGAAGTATTTTCATTGTTTGTTTTGAATTTTCAAGAAAAGGCTAAAATCATTACCTTTTTGTCAGTTTTCAGTGCGTATATTCAAATTTTTGTATGATAGAATGAGCATGTAATGTATTTAGCTAGATTCATTTAAAAATTAAAATAGATGTAACATGAATTATCTATTTTAATGGCTCTTTTTTTTCGGCGTAAATGTTTTTAGCTGAAAAAAATAATTAATTAAAAGAAGGAAAGATGGAAAATGAAACTTTTTAAAATCGTTCTTTCTCTTTTGCTTGCGCTATCTTTAGTGGGGTGTTCAGGTAAGGAAAAGAATGTTGCTGTTACTGGAAGCTATGTAGCTGAAAAACTTGGTATTGAGGTTGCAGATGGCGATGCTGCTGTTTCTAATCAAGATGCTGTTAAGGCTTTATTAGAATGGACTGGCTTAAGCGAAGAAGCTTTAGGTGATTATCCAAATGATTATAATGCATTTGCAAAAAGCTTAGGTTTGTTCTCTGAGGATGTTGATCTTGATGCTCAAATTATGAGTGAAGATTTCAACACTATGATGACTGTTGTGTCAAAGGTTAAGGATGCTGTTTCAAGTGATAAGCTTGAGCCATTATTCATTAATGGTATGGCTCAACCTATCTTCCCTTATACTAAGGGTACAACTAAGGGCTATACTAATGAAAATAGTGATGTACTTCGTTATAGCGTATATGTTGAAACTGACTATGATACAGATGGCGATGGAAAACTAGATTTAGTTAAGGCTGTTGTTCAATTGCCTAAGTCTGCTGCTGAAGGAAATTATAAGGCTGCTACTATTTTTGAGGCTCGTCCATATATTTCAGGATGTTCAAGTGGTGAGTCAATTGATAACTTACCAGGTGAGGGTGTTGGTTTTGATAACGACTTATTACATGCTCAACCAGCAGCTCGTACACCAGAGGGCGAAATGACTACTCTTGAAGTTGCTGCTAAGGCTACTCAAGATGAATGGTTCTATTTCAGTCCATATGAGGGCATTACTGACTATGAGGATATCGATTGGTATGATTATTTCTTAGCTCGTGGTTTCGCAGTTGTGTTGTCAGCTGGTATTGGTACTAATAATTCTGAGGGTTTTGAGACTTGTGGTAGTGATGTTGAAATTGATGCGTTTGCTGCAATTATCGAATGGTTAACAGGTGATCGTGTTGCTTATACTGATAAGGAAAACAATATCGAAGTTAAGGCTGATTGGTCAAATGGTAGCGTTGGTATGACTGGACGTTCTTATGCTGGTACTACTCAATTTGGTTTAGCTGCAACAGGCGTTGAAGGCTTAAAGACTATTGTTCCAGTTTCTGGTATTGCTAGCTGGTATGATTACTATAACTGTCAAGGTGTAAATATCGGTACTGATGAGCAAATCGCTGGTTTGGCTATGTATTGTGCTGGACGTTATCTTGATAAGGAAGATTGGGCTACTATCGAAGAAAGCTATGGTGCTTACTTACATCAATTAGCTAAAGATATGTTCGCTAATGGTAACGACTATAATGATCTTGCTTGGTCTAATCGTGATTACACATTGGGTGATGGTTTTAAGTGTAGTGCTTTAATCGTTCAAGGTTTAAATGACTATAATGTACGTACTAAACAAGCTGAGATGATGTATAACTCATTTAAGGCTGCTGGTTTAGATGTTAAGATGTTGATGCATCAAGGTGATCATATTACTCCAACTCATCAAGATACTCATGCTCCAATTCCAGATGAAAATGGTGAATTAGAAATCACTGATGATATGTGGATTGCTCAAGTTGGTTGGATGGAGCCTGGAACTTATACAATTTATGATGATGTTGCTGGTTTCTCAATTCCAATTGCAGGCCATAGTTATGATGATATTTTAAATGCTTGGTATTGTCATTACTTATATGGTCTTGATAATGGTATTGAAGAAAAATTACCAGAAGCTTTAGTTCAAAGTAACTTAGATGAAAATAAGTGGGTTTCTTATGATTCATATGCTAGCAAGAACAAGGTTGAGATTACTGTTTCTGATAAGGAAGAAGTAACAATCAGTGCTGATTATGCTGCTGCAGGATTAGACTTACAAGATGATGAGGCTATGGGACATGATGAATTTGTTTCTAAGGTTGCTTCTAGCGCAAATGTTATTTTCCAAACAGAAGTTAAAAATGATTTAACTATTAAGGGTACAGTTGAAGTAGACTTCAGTGCTGCTCTTGCTCATGCTGCTGAGGGCGCTGATAATAATCTTATTATTAATGCTTTACTTGTTGATTTAGATGATGAAGATTTCACTTTATTTGATAAACCTGGTTATCACGTTGATACTTATATTGTTGAAGGTGGTGAGGGTAATCACTGGATGGGTTCTGGTGTAACTAAGATGGATATCAAGAACTTCCAACCAATGAAGCGTGATTATAAGGTTATCGCAGAAGGTTGGGCAGATTTAGCTAATCCTGGTTCTGGCTTTGCTTCTGCTACTTCTACAGGTTCAATTGTTCCATCTGTTGGTGAGTATCATGATTACACAATGTTCTTACAACCAAACGTATATGAAGTAAGTGCAGGGCACAGATTAGCTATCGTAATTACTGCTTATGATCCTGATACTTATACACCAGTAGATAGAGATTATAGTTTCTCTGTTAAGACTGATACAGTTAAGGCTATTCTTCCGGTTGCTACAGATAATGTTGCACTAGAAGCTACATTAGTTAAATAATTAATTGAATTAAGCACATCGAGTTATCGGTGTGCTTTTTAGTAGGTAAATCACTTTTATAAGCGGTGATATAATTTGAATATGATTACCAAGCATTTGATTTTAGATTTCTCACATGTATATTGTGATGAGAAGATACCAAAAAATGATAAAGTTTGCTGGATTGATTGTTCTGATATTAGGGAATGTGATTTGTATTGTTCCAAATGTGCAGAAGAAGAAATCAAGAAAAGGATTAAGCCTTATGGAATCCATGGTATTCATTTTATAGATTCTGGTAATTATCATTATGTGACAAAGATTATGACTGATTTTATTGAACAGGACTTTTCATTAATATTGTTTGATCATCATACTGATATGCAAAAGCCAATGATTGATAATATGACTAGTTGTGGTGACTGGGCAGGTAAGGTATTAAGAAATAATTCTTTGTTACAACAATTAATTTTGATTGGACCACAAGATGGTGATATTTTACAGGTTTTAAATGAAAAGAACATCAAAGAAAAACTTTTAACTTTTTCAGCAGAAGAAATTCAAAGTGGTGAAGATAAAAATAGGATATCTAAGATAAAAAAGAATCTACCAGTTTATATCTCTATTGATAAGGATATATTGGATGAAGAATATTCTATGACAAATTGGAGTCAAGGAAAAATGTCGTTATCTATGTTGGAACGTCTACTAATGCCAATTTTAAAAAATGAAAAGATTTTGGGTATTGATATTTGTGGAGAATGCCAACAGGATATACCATTTCCAGAGTATTTAGAGGCAGAGGAAATTAATGGGGAGACAAATAAAGAATTATTTGATTTTCTGATACACTATCTGCATATATAAAGTAAATGGTTATTGTGATTTATTGTTAATTATTCTAAATAATTTTAAATTTTTAACACATAGTAAATTAATTGAATGCAGAATCATGTCAAAGGATTGCTTTGAGTGTTTGAAGTCGAAGTTATGCATATATATTGCATATTTTTAAATTATGCATAAATAGTGCATAATCTATTTTTTTAAAATGGGGCATGAATAAAAAGTGTTGTGTTAACAAATTTAATATCAGGGATAGCAATTAACAACGATTGAAGGAACACTTTGCTTATGTGTGTATACGTATACTTGGTGCTAAAATTGTAATATGCAAATAAGAATAGAACTATACACTAAAGAAAGAATTGATGATGTGTTAGTTTTTGAACATGAACTTAGAAAACAAGAAGATTTTTGGGGTTGGGAAATTGATGAGGCTTATGAAGAATCAGTTAGAAAAAGTTTTGTAAATCCATTATATAAGACAAGTATTAGTTTTTTAGCTTATGTTGATAATAAGGTTGTTGGTCGTATTGATGCTAGTTTAATTTCGAGTCATTTCGATGGTTCTGTAAAAGCATATCTTGATTGGATTTGTGTCTTAAAGAGTCATCGTCATAATGGTGTAGCCCAAGCATTAATGGAACATCTTAGAAAGGTTCTAAAGGAACAATATAATGTGAGTGTATTAATAGGTCTTATCGCAAGTAATAAAGATGCACAAAGCTTTTATCGTAGTTTGCCAAATTCGTTGATTAGAGATGAAGGGATTTGGATTGATTTGTAAACATTCTTGATTATGAAAATGAAAATTAGAGAAGTTAAATTGAATGATATTAATGA